>JACZIY010000441.1 GCA_014860845.1 Anaerolineaceae bacterium | reverse complement strand
CAACCAGCGCAACTGGATAACGAAGATAATCTTATTTGTTTGCCAGAGGTACTTTTTTCATTCATGAAAACAATTATAAGGTTAATTCCGATATTTGATAAAAAAAGTATCATCTCAATAAATCGTGGTAAACGGGTGTTTCTGGCAGGCGTACGCCTGCTAGAAACACCCTGACTGCTTAATTCTGGAAGGACACAAAAAAGAACGTCCTCAATTTTAGAAGGACGTTCTTTTTATGACATTACGGGGTTGGCTCTTCATCCGGAATTATTGTGGTTGGGAGTTGGCTTTGTGTCGCATTCATGTCCGGTAATGGAAACAGGAATGGTGAATTGGCCGGTAATAACATGGTTTGGATATTGGGAGCCAATTTAGTAATATATTGATAGGTTAACAAATCAGATCGATCTTTAACAGCATCCGCAATCAATAACAACGCTTTAGCTTCCGCTTCCGCCTGGATCAATCTGGCTTCTGCTTCACCCTTTGATCGAATAACAGATGCATCTGCCAGACCCTCAGCGGTTTGTCGGGCTTGTTCCGCTTCCTGTTTCTTTTGTTCAACGACAAATTTGGCTTGTTGTGCCAGTTGTTCAGCAATCTGTTTTTGTTCCACTGAAGCTGCATATTCATCAGAAAAGGTAATATTTCGTAATAAAAATTGATCCATGATTAAACCATTCTCTGCCAATTTTGCGATCATATTTTCGGTGATCATTAGAGTCAATTCATCTCTCTTACTGGAATACACTTCCTCGACACCAAATTGGCTGACGGCATCTCTGATTACTGAACGAGCTACTGGCCGAACCAGACCATCACTATAGCGATCCTGCCACTCGATGTGAACTTTGATGACTTCAGTTGGATCAATACTATAAATGACCGAAGCATCCACATAAATTTGCTGTCCATCCGAGGTGCGGGCAGTGATGGAATCGTCACCAATATATTCTCCTTCTGATGGTGCAATTGACATGGTATAGCTTTGTTTCGAAATGGGGTATCTTTTCACATTTTCAAGACCAGGAATAATCCATTGTAATCCGGGTTGTAAGGCCTGTTCCCGGTACCCTAAAGGTGAAACAGCGGAAATTACAATTCCTCGTTCCTGTGGTTCGATAAAAACCATACCCATGGAAATTAAACTAAAAAACAAAGATATTACGAAAGCGACAACAATCGTTAACCCGCTTCTGCGAATAGGTTTATTCTGGCTGGATCGCAACATGGCAAATACTAAAAAGCCAAACGAACCAACCCATAAAACGGTAGCTATTAAACGAAATGAACTTGCAATATTCATAATTTATACTCCTTCTTGAATGATTGACACACAAATTATAATGCACTTATTTCTTTCAATAATTCTTTCTGTTATCAATTCAATATGGGGGAGGTTAATATTCTTTTCTTTGTAGTCAATATCATTATGTATTGTTGTAAAATTATCTCGTGAAACAAAGAACAGAAATTTCCATTATCAGAAGCTTTGGTGACCTGCAATTAATTTCGCTCAAAATGCAGTTGCATCCGATAAATCCTGGACAATTTTTAATTGTTTACAATCCTGAAAAAGACGATCACTTATTTCCTATTTATTTCACATTGCAACTCGACGATATTTACTTTGTGAAACCAATAAATACAAATTGGGAAATTGGTGATCAACTCATCGTAAAAGGACCGATAGGCTCCGGTTTTTCAGATTATTTCAATTTTCAAAATCTATTATGTATTAGTTTAAATAACCCCAGAGGTGGGCTCAACCCAGTGATCGATCAAAGTGTTAGCATGGGAAAAAATGTTGCATACATGGTTGAAGATACGAATGTGGTTTTACCAAATTCTGTCGAAATCGTTTTTCCTGGTATGTTGCATGAAAACCTGTTGTGGGCAGATTTTGTCCTTATCGAGGTAGAAAGAGATAACCTGGATAAAAACCAGAACATTTTGAAAAGTATAGTCAATTCAGGCATTCCTACAGAAATTTTAATATATTGTCCAATTCTATGTTCAGGTGATTCGCAGTGCATGGTTTGTTCGATCAAAACCAAAAAAGGCTGGATCCGAACCTGTCAACATGGAACCGTCTTCAATTTGAATGATTTGGAGTTTTAAGTGAACATTCTTGTTTTCTTTGCCCATCCAGATGATGAAACAATGCTGTGTGGGGGATTATTAGCCTTATTATCAAAATCAGGACATGTTGTCCATTACCTGAGCTGTACCCGTGGAGAAGGAGGAGAATGTGGAGTACCTCCCCTCTGTAGCCAGGTAGAATTGGGAACTTTGAGAGAATTCGAGTTAGCATGCGCTGTCGATGAACTCAGAGGTAAATCTCTTCAATTTCTGGATTATTTAGACCCTCTGGTTGGACCCGAGAACAAACTTTTTTCTTTTACTCAGGATCAAGAAAAATTAGCCTTAGAATTGAAAGAATATATCAAAAAGAATAATATTGATCTCTTGATAACACATGGCAGTAATGGAGAGTATGGCCATCCCGGCCATTTGACTGTTTACCAGGTTGCTCAAAAGATTATTCAAAGTGATTATCCAGCAATTCCCTGGTATACAGTTCAGGCATATTATGATAATTCGGCAAAACCCCACCTTCTCAATAAAAGTGATCAGGCTGATTGGATTATTGATGTATCAACAGTGATTGATGTGAAAATTCAAGCGGCATTATGTCACAAAAGTCAACACGATCTTTTTGTTAGACGAAAATCGAAGGAATTAGGAAAATCAGTGAGTGTAGCTGAAGTGATTCAAACGGAAGAAAGTTATCATTTTGCGAATGGCACTCAAGACGTATTGAAAAATTTACCTGAAATTAAAATGAATCTCATTGTTTCAAGAGATGAAAAATGAAGTCGGATCTTGATTTTCTTAGTCCGGGAAAATGGATGAATGCTGCTGGAACTGCTGGTTTTATTCCCGGTAGGGGATTTCTTAACCATTTTCCTGAAATTGCACTTTTTATCACCAATCCAATCAGTTACCACCCAAGAAAACCATCTTCACAAAGAAATATTGTTCCATTTCAGGGTGGTTTTATGGTTCATGTTGGCCACCCAAATCCCGGTTTGAAGAAAGTAATCCATCAATATCGAGAAAGCTGGGAAAACGCTCTTTTGCCAGTGTGTGTGAATGTGTTATCCGATGAACGAAACAATATCGAAAAAATTGTCCGATCGCTTGAAAGTATTGAAAATATTGTCGCGATAGAATTAAGCATTGATAACTCCCTGAAAGAACTTGATATTGAAGCAAATATCCAGGCTGCAATGGGTGAGTTACCCATTATTCTGAGTTTACCCTTTGAATATGTTTTCCAGGGATGGTTGCAGCGGATTTTAATTCCAGAGATTGTGGCTCTCAGTATTCAAGCGCCTAGAGGTGTTCTAAAGCAAAATGATCAATATATTCATGGACGACTATATGGAAGATCGATATTTCCTTTGACCTTGCACGCAGTTCAGCACTTAACTTCATTTGAAAAACCGATCTATGCAGGTGTTGGTGTTCTACATGAATCGCAGATATCCAATCTATTAGAAATAGGTGCTCATAATTTTCAAGGACATGAATTAATCTGGAGAAATTATATTTAATTTTCAATCCAGATGGTCACGGGGCCGTCATTGACCAAAGAAACCATCATATGCGCCGCAAATTCTCCTTGTTGAACGGGAATTCCAAATGATCTCAACCGATCTGCAAAATAGTTGACTAATTTGTCCGCTTTTTCGGGATTGGCTGCGTTTATGAAGGATGGCCTGTTCCCTTTCTTCGTATCAGCATACAGGGTGAATTGTGAAACGACAATTGCCTGCCCTTGCATATCCAGAATTGAGAGATTCATTTTTCCGTTGTCATCGCCAAAAATCCGCAAATTAGTAATTTTTTTTGCTAAGGAATCAGCTTTTTCTTGATTATCCTCATGTCCAACGCCAAGAAAGATCATGAAACCAGTTCCAATTTCATTGGCAACAATTCTTTGATCAACAGAAACAGACCCCTTACTAATGCGTTGAATCAGTGCTCGCATAGATAGATCCTTTTTGTGTCTGAAATGATAAATCTAAAGTAAACCTATTGCAGAGCGAACTTCCAGCATCGTTTTTTCAGCAATCACACTCGCTCGTTTTGCACCGTCATTGAGCATATCGACCACGTCCTCGGTATGTTTTTCAAATTCAGTTCTTCGTTCACGAAAAGGTTCCAGGTGTGTATTTAGATTCTTCGCAAGCAATTTCTTGCAATCTACACAACCAATGCCAGCCAATCGACATTCTTTGTCAATCATTTTAACTTCATCCGAACTGGAAAAAATCTTGTGCAAGGAAAATACATTGCAAACATCGGGATTCCCTGGATCAGATCTTCGTTGACGTTGCGGATCTGTCACCATCATCATGACTCGTTTATTCAATTCCTCAGGTGTGCTGGCCATTTCAATATGATTATCAAGACTTTTACTCATCTTTTGTTGTCCATCAATGCCAAGTACCTTTGGAAACTCAGTCACTTTCATTTGTGGCTCAACCAGGACTTCGCAATTGTATCGATAATTAAAGGAACGAACCACCTCTCTCGTAAACTCAATATGCGGTGCTTGATCTACACCCACCGGTACTGTATCCGCTTTATAAAGTGCAATGTCTGCAGCCATCAATACTGGATAACCAACAAGGCCATAATTAATATTGTGGGGCTGTTCACGAACTTTATCTTTAAAGGTCGGTAAATCAGTCAATTTACCCAACGGCGTAACCATCGATAAGATTGTGTGTAATTCCATTACTTCAGGTACATGCGATTGAACAAAAATGATGGATTTTTTGGGATCCATTCCCGCTGCTAACCAATCAAGGACCATATCGAGTGTGTTGGATTTTAGATTCTGGGTTGTTTCCATTGTTGTCAGGGCATGAATATCCACAACGGAGTAAACGCAATCATAATCTTCCTGAAGTTCAACATAATTTTTTATTGCACCCAGGTAATTTCCTAAGTGTTGTCGACCGGTTGGTCTTGCGCCAGAGAAAACTCGACCTTTTTTGCTCATTTCAATACCTCATTATTCTAAATTATTAAAAAGAATGACCAGTATTCGTAGGGGACGAACACTGGTCCGCGGTACCACCCCAATTAGATACAGAGTATCTCACTCATCTGCAAAAAATTAACAGATTTCCTGATAACGGTAGTTGACCGGCAAAGATTACTCAATTCATCTTGCAGCTCCAAGGCCCAAACATCCTGTTTTGTTCGATAGTCTTCTCAGCAGCAACTATTCTCTGTACGACATGTATCAGGACGATCCCTTTTCAACGCTATTGATACGATATTATCACAGATTTTAAGGACTTTCGCTCGAAAGTCAAGAAAAATTGATTTTTTTCTTGACTCTTATTGTTCAATCGGGATTTGATATGGTGAAATAAAACCCGCTTGTAAGTTATCGATCATGTTGTTGATAAAATTGGATTTGCCTGGTGACAATTCCCTGGCTGATGCGTAAACAGAAAACTCGACTGGTATTTTTTCCAATCCCCCTTGTTGATCAGTTTTAGAAATTGTGCCAATGATCAACCCATGTAAATTATCAACGATTGCATAATCAATCCAATCCGATTGTTCGATAGTTGGTATTGCATCACTCACGATGGTTACACCGGATTGCTTGAGAAGGATAACTAAATCATCGAATAAATAAACCGAAGGGATATACAAGGTGTTAATTTTATTTGTTGCAATTTCAGCATATGCTTGTAAAGTTGCCTTATTGTCTTCAGGAATAGATAGCAAATTGGTAATCGGGAAATTGACAATCGGTCCATAAGTTGGCGAACAACGTCCACATAAGAAAACCACTCCATTTTGAAAAACAATATCCGCACCTGTGTTTTGATATTGAATTGTCGGTAATAATCCACCAACCCGCCAGTCATTCGAAATTATTGCAGAAAGATAACCCGCTATAAATAATCTATTTGCTGCTGACACTTCAAACACAGTCGAGGGCTTTTCAAAAATTTCATCAACCCTTTCCTGGACAATCAGGAACCGTTCAACATTTTCAGGTTGAAAATGGGATAAAGTTTCCTGAGAAGGTTCAAAGAGTAAAACAAAAGAAAAAGTCAGATTCGAATCAGGAAGATCATTGCTGGAAAGCACTTCATAACTCAATTCCATCATAGAGGAAGAAAGTTGAGCCAGTGCAGATTGGTCAGGGAAATATTGGTCAGAGTTTGCCAAATGGATAAAGATATTCTTTGATTCTTCAATGATCTCAGTTTCAACTGGAATTGTTGGAGTAGAAGATTCTATGGTTGTAGTTTCCTCCATATTGGTGCTGGTAGGTGGAGTTTGGGTGGTTGAATTATCAATACAAGCACTCAAAACAATTATGAATATAAATAAACTGATCAATATGGAAGTAATTTTTGCAATTTTCATGTTTTTTCTCTACGATTTGATTGTAGTAAGTCTGTATTATAATTGCCTTATGATAGAAATGAACATACCTGGACAAGGTATTTTTAAATTAGAATATTTGGTTTGTGATGTTAATGGCACATTGGCAATTGATGGGGTTTTATTTCCAGGTATCTCCACGGTTATAAATAAGATTCAGGATCGATTAATAGTTTATTTGATCACAGCGAACACTCACGCAAAACAAAGTAAAATTGATTTCGAATTAGGGATTGAAGCAAAGATAATCCAACAAGGGAATGAAAGCGAACAAAAAAAGAACTTCATAACAAGATTAGGCCCGGAAAAAGTAATTGCCATTGGACAAGGAGCAAATGATTCGGGTATGCTAAAAGAAGCCGCCATTGGGATTTGCGTTTTTTCAGAAGAGGGAACATCAATAGATGCATTAATGTCATCGGATATTGTTGTCAAAGACGGCTTGACTGCTTTAAAACTGGTTCAAAATCCTATGAGAATGGTAGCGACATTACGCAGATGAACCAACAAACTGAAAAGCCTGTAAAAGTTTCAAAAAGTGAATACAGAAGTAATGATTCAAGATGGTCTCAGTATGGCCCAACAGGATTTAATGGATTTTTAGATCAATTAAGCCGCAGGCTGGAAATAAATGTCGAGACTTTTTTGGTTGGAGCAATTTCATTATTGTTAATTTCTCTTGCATTATTGTTAGATAAATTTCCATTATTTCTATTGGCTATTTTGATTACTCCCATCGTTTCTCCAATAATCGGTTTAGCATTTGGGTTTAATTTAGGCTCCTTCAAATTTCTAAAAATTGGACTGTTTTCTCTCCTTCTGAATTTTGTCAGTTTTTTTATTGTCGGTGGATTTTCGGGTTTCATAGCCAGGCAATTTCCAGAAAGAGAATTTATTATCTGGCAGTTCTTTATTGAGTTTAATTGGTCAGGGTTATTGTTGTTATTTGTTGGCATTCTCATCATGGTATCAACAATTATCCGCAACCCACGCCAGGCATCTTTGGTGGCCAATGTAGCGCTTGCGTATAGTTTTTATCTGCCACTGGTTTCCTCTGGATTTGCTTATGGATTAGGATTAAAAACCCAATTCACGACAGGCATTTTTACATTTCTGCAGTATTTCGGCATAGCGATTGTATTTAGTGTTGGCGTATTATTAGCCTATAAGATCAAGCCAGTCAGTTATAAAAATGGGTGGGGGATTGGAAGCCTTATTATTTTAATGGCGATTGTTGGAGTTTTCTTTTTGAGACCGGATATAATCCAAAAAGCCAAAGAAGTCATACCAGATACTGACAATTTGGTAGTTTTAGATAATAATCCTTTAAGTCAGAATACAGCAATTCTTTCAAATCCAACGAATACCCAACCGATTTCCCCGGTAGAACAAGAAAAACCGACAGAAATAATTTTGACGATGATTCCTACTTCGACAGCTACCATTACGCTAACTCCATTACCAAGCATCATTTGGGCAGAAGTGAGATCTCCTGAAGGTGATGGAGCTAACATAAGGGAGGAACCAGGATTCGATGCAAAAATTGTAAGAACTGTTCTAAATGGAACAGCAGTTCAGGTGCTTGACGAGATTGTGGTCATTGATGGAGCAACCTGGGTTCATATCAGATTTATAGATCAGGTCAAAGGGTGGATTGTGCGCAGTTTAATTGTGTCAGCAACTCCAGAACCTGAATGGTAAAAAAATTCAAAGGAGTTTTCTATGACGATTAGTTTTGGTACCGATGGGTGGAGAGCAGTAATATCAGATACGTTTACATTTAATAATTTACGTTTGGTCACACAAGCGATTGCTGATGCTGTCGCGACTGAATCATGGATGAACGGTTCTACTCTGGGATCAGGACCAGATGCCCGAAAAATGGTTGTGGGATTTGATACTCGTTTTTTATCAGACCGGTATGCTAATGATGTAGCACGAGTCCTGGCGGGAAATGGATATAGCGTTTATCTCAGTCAGGCGGATGCACCAACTCCAGCCATTTCATATGCCGTAAAACATTTCAATGCAATTGCGGGAATCATGATAACAGCTTCACATAATGCTCCCAGATATAACGGTCTTAAACTTAAAGCAGCTTTTGGTGGTTCCGCATTACCAGAACAATGCCGTAAAGTTGAAGTCTTTTTAAATGATAATGAAGCACAGGCACGTGGACCAAACTTGATGGATTATCAGCAAGCCAAAAATCTGAACTTAATTCAGAAATTCAATCCGATTCCTCCTTATTTTGAACATCTTAGCAACCTGATTGACTTTGATATTATCTCTGATAATCCACAAAGGATTGTTGTTGATTCTATGTATGGCTCCGGTCGAGGGGTTATTCGTTCCATTCTTCAAGGAAGTGGTACTGAGGTTGCCGAAATTCGAGGTGAAATGAACCCGGGTTTTGGTGGTGTACATCCAGAGCCTATTGCGAAAAATTTGGGTGCTTTGGCAGGAGCCATCAGTACAGGTCTGGGATGTTTAGGCCTTGCAACCGATGGCGATGCTGATCGAATAGGAGCCATGGATGAGCGGGGAAATTTTGTTGATCCTCATAAAATTATGGCGCTGGCTTTGAAATATCTGGTTGAGAAGAAACATTTAACCGGATCAGTTATTCGTACTGTTTCTACCACCAGAATGATTGATAGATTGGCAAAAAAATATGGACTTACGGTCCATGAAACTCCAGTTGGTTTTAATCATATTGCTGATTATATGTTAAAAGAAGACGTCTTAATTGGGGGGGAAGAATCCGGTGGTATTTCTTTCAAAGGTCATATCCCCGAAGGAGATGGCGTCGCCATGGGTTTGTTATTGTTGGAAATCGTAGCAGAATCAGGTGTCGGTTTATATGACCTGGTGGAAAATTTATTAGCAGAAGTTGGACCTGCTGAATATGAACGTAAAGATCTGCGATTAAATATACCAGTCTCAAAACAAAAAATGGTTGATCGTTTAACTCAGAATGCACCACAGACCATTGGCGGTGAAGCACTTTCTTCAATATCAGCATTAGACGGAGTCAAATATTTATTTGCGGATGACTCCTGGTTGTTAATACGTCCATCTGGTACTGAACCAGTTTTACGTGTTTATGCAGAAGGAAGATCGAAAGAAATGGTTAAAGCTATGATAGCTTACGGAGAACAAATAGCTGATTCAGTTCATTAATTTCAAATTTTATTGAATAAAAAAAATCCCCCGAAAGGGGGATCATCATTTAACACTCAATTTCTAATTGGTAGAAAATCGGATTTTTCTAACAAGGAATATGATAACAATCAAGGCAATGGCTGCACCTAATAGTGCAGGTAATCCAACTTCATCCATAAAACCTGCAGTAGGCAGAGTAGTTGGGGTTACTTGTGGAACAAGCGTACCCAAAGCAATTTGAGTACCGGCAGATACTTGAGTTCCCATAAGGGTTGCGGCTGCCTGGGTCTGGAAAGCAGCAACAGTAGCTGTTCGAATTGCAGGATCCTGACCTGCTACAGAAGTAGATTGTGAACCAGCAACTGATGTGGCCGAAGGCATTGCCACGACTGCTGTCGGGGTGGGTAAAACGGGGGTAGTTGAAGGAGCAGCTTTTTGAGTGGAAACCTTTTGCTCAACTTCAGATGTTTGTGAGGCAATTAAGGAAATTGCTGTGTTTTGTGCTTGAATTTCTGCTGCCTGATTCTGTAAATCAGATGTTGTTTTCGGACGAAAAAGGATCACATAAGCGATAATAGCTAAAATTGAGAAAACAACGACTGCTCCTAAAATACCAACACCAATGATGAATGGTTTGTTACTGGAACCATTTCCGTTTGGTTTTTCTGGTGAAGGTTCTTCCTCAAATAATTCATTGTCCTCTAATTGGGTGGGTTCCATATCATTCTCCTTAAAATAATACTTAATACTTTACTCCAGGATATCCAAATTCGCAAGCGGTATGGAAATCTGATCTTCATCACTGAATTCAATCGTTGCACAAGCAGTGCGGATACCATTTAATTGTTTTGTTTTTGTTGGATTTATCTTTTTAATAACCGCAGCTTTTCCTCGATTAGGTCCAGAATTTACACGTACCACACAACCATTTTTCAGTTCCTGTCCATCCACAGGAGGATTTGCTTCCACAGGTAATTGTATGATAATTTCTGGTTTTTCAAATTTTTTGACATCATATATCGCATTCAGAGAAACAACCTTCTTCTCATTCGACTTAAGTAGTTCGTATGCTCTTTCATTCAAGGGAATGGGTCCAAATCCTTCTAATAATATAATCGGAATATTGCAATTAAGCGCTGCAGTTGCGATAGATGCACTCATGCTGGAAAGAATCAGACCTTTAATATTCAGTTCTTCTGCTGCTTTGAAAACTTCGCTATTTGCACAATAACCACCCAGAACGATTGAACCCCTAAATGTCACATCAATCTTTTGAGGTGTCAGTTCTTCAAAAACATCATTCATATTTGAGACAATTGGGCCAGATGTTGCTTTTTGATTTCCCCAGACTCCCTGGATTAATGCACCATTTGTTTCGATCACAACCCCACGGAAAGGAAGTATTTCAGTAACAATCGACTCGAATCCTGCCAAAACAGCTTTTGGTGTCTGTGTTAATCGAAGCACGATCTGGCTTGAGATTATATTGACGACTTCAGAATCGTTTTGAGCTTTAACTGATTTCGATATTGTCCCGGAAGATTGAGCTATCACATCACCTTTTATTAATTTATCTCCGATTTTCACATTGATTGATCTGCGGGCGTCATCTGAATTTTTGTAATTTAATTCTTTACGAACATTCACAATAATGAACTTTTCTTCAGGGATAAATTCTGCAATTGGGTCTGACGCATCGACTTTTTGCCCAACACGAACCAAAACATCTCCTCTTCCAGAAAATATTCTTGTCCTTTGTATTTTTGCTAATCCGAGTGTGTGAAAGTTAAGAGTTTCCATAATTTTCTAAATAGATGCAATAACTATGCCAGGTTAATGTCCATGCTCTTATACCAGTTTAGGAATTGATCGAACCGCTCAGTATTATTTTTCTGTAATTGGATCGGTCTACCGCGTGCGTCGAAGATCACTCCGCATAATCCACCTTGAACTATAAAGCCTTTATCGACATTTCTTCCAAATTGGTTCATGTCAATATTGCTTAGTGGTTCTAAAAATAATTTTACAATTTGGCCTGCCGATAAAGGCAATTTTGAGATCGTCCCTTTGACGATCTGTTCTTCCAGATAAGTGCCGTCTTTAAATTCAAGCCTAACTTTTAAAATCGGTGTGCCAATTTTTGCCTTGGATTGAATGGAAAAAACTTTTGCCAAAAGGCTGATGGAGGAACCCTCTAATATTTGGATGGGTAAAATTGGATTATCAACAGCAATACTTCCAAGAACAGGCAAAATACCATGTTGATCTAGAAACAAATTTGTGATTCCTTTCGGCTGAATAGTATCTAAAAGGATAAGCGCAACATCATTCGGATTTTCAAAATTGGTTAAGAAATCACCATTTATCACGATCTGGTTCCAATCATCCGAAAAATTGCCAAATTTATTTTTAAATTTCTGATAATTTTTCCGAATTAAATTTTTTATTATACTGATTTCAATAAATAGTTCATCTTTATCAACGGGAATAGTATTGGGTCTGATGGATTTACCCCATACATAATTATGAATATCCTCTTTTTCTTTATTTTTAGGTAACCAATTGGAGACATCTCGGATATTCGTTTCAGAAATAAAATGGTCTGGACGGTTTAATAACGAATTTTCCACAACATTTTGATAAAGATTACCATTATTGCTGCCAGCCATTAAAATAATTTCTTTGCTTAAATCAATTACTAAAATATTCCCATTTTTCTCATTACCCAATTTGTTGAGAAATTTTGTCATGATCCCAGTTGCCTGATTATATGGGAGGGGGACAGATCGTGTGAAACTGAATAAATACTCAAATCCGGGAATTTTCCTCACCATCAATTGTGATGCTATCTCATTGATAAAGGTTAAAGCAGGTATCAAATTTTCATCTTCCAAAGTTGGTCTGATATTCTCTGTAATTGATAATTTTGCGATAGAGGATGTCATTTCCTGAATCTTTTCAGCAATCGATGTATTCCCAGCATAAACCAGTTCGGGTATTCTTTCTTTTGGTAGATGTTTGATACAAAATAAAATAATTTCCATCATTCTTAAAACAGATTTGTTCGCACCATTTTCAGTGCCCCCAGATAATAAAATTATGTCTGGCTTATTGTTCACAACCGAAGATAATATCTCATCAATTTTTCTGGGGTCATTTAAACTGATTTGATCTGAATGTTTCATGTGGGTCGAATTTATTAAATGTGACAGGCTGGATATAGATACCCCTTCTAATAAACCAGCTGTAATAATTGAAATCTGGTCCAGAAACCCATAAGTAAACGCAATTTGATCAATTCCACTACCATCATTTTGACTTGGAATAATCAAATTCATTTCATCATCGATTAGCATTCTTCCAGATATTTGTTGTAGATTGTCAATTGCTTTAAAAAATCCTTCTCTTATGTCGTTATAAGGAGGTTTAATAGATGTATCAGCTTCACTGGTCGCTAACAGATGAAATATTCCATCTACCACATCAAATAAATATAACTTAGTTGTGTGAATATCAATTTTTATACCAAGAACAGAGGCTAATTCAACTAATTCACTCATTTTTTACCCACTCATTAAACTAAATATAAATGTAATGATGAAGTTTAGCCTTTCAATCAAAGCTAGTACGGATGATATGATAACCCCCGCAAAAATTGATCCAAGTGTTATGCCTATAAATATCGTGCCTACTTTTTTTGAATATTGCATAAACCTGGAAAATATAGAAAGATTGTCGGAAGCTTCAATGGTAGAAAATTGAAAATAAAGCAAAGAGGAAATCGCACCAAGTAAAAGAATAATTCCTCCAATTAATTTCTGAAAATTTAATGAATTCAAAGTAAAAGGTTCAGTGATAATATCAATCATAGGCAGTAAGGTGCCGGAAAACGCACTTGTTATTATAATTGCAGCGCCACTACCAACTAAAAATGCCAATGAAATGTTTCCAACGGAACTTGTTCTTTTGGATAATTTGAAGAATAAAAGGGCTGATAATGTAATCGGAATGATTTGAATTATTCTCTGGTTGATATCACCAGTAAATAATGGCATGATCAATTTTGGAATTAAGACTTGATAAAAAATTAAAACAAATACATAAGCAGATGCCACACCAATAAATAAATATGTAGCGATTCTAAATAATGGGTTATCACCCAATATATAGCTTAAGACCATAATTGTCAGTATGAAACTTAAAAGTAACCAGAAGAATTGATCTTGATTCATTTATTTTTCTCAATGATTTCAGATAACGATGCTTTATTAAAAATCGTAATCACACCACCTGCCAGAATAAAGAACACAAATACAATGACTACAAGTTGGATAATCGCCCAATACTTACCAATAATGTTCGTCGCAGATTGGGAGAGAAGATTGAAAGCCAATCCGCCCATAACTCCACTTAACATTCCATCTATTTGATTTGTTTGTAAATAAGGTTGCAATAAAGGTGATGCTTTTGCGGAGGAGATTAATAACAAATCTGAATCTGTAACGAGTAAGTTAATTTGCTCAATCCACAGTTTTGCATTCTCAGAGTTATCAGTTACGAGGACGATCATGTCGAAATCATTTATGGTATTAATCTCTGAAAGAGGTGGCTTTTCCCAAATCTTTAGATTTAAATCCATTCCGGGTGAAGTCGTTTTGGGATTAGACAGAAATGCCTGTATACCAATACCATAACCCGGCAAATATCCGAGATTTGTATTTCTCTCTTCAAAATTATAAGAAGGAACAGTTAGGTGGATGTTTCTTAATATTTTTTCGGATACCAATACTCCATTTGGATTCGTAGCAATAGAAGTAACCCAATGGTTATTGATAAATAAATTCTCAAAAAATCCTTCTGAAATTAAATTCATCTCAGGATAGGAACTGGCATCTGTCTCAAAAATAACCAAAACATGACTTGGCTCTTGATTTCGATTGAGATAACCCGTTGCAAGATTATG
Source organism: Anaerolineaceae bacterium (assembly GCA_014860845.1). The sequence continues at coordinate 5,162 of JACZIY010000441.1, read as the reverse complement.
GAATCTGACTGCATCTGCCGGTAAATTTTCTGGGAATTTTAAATTTGAATGATCTATAAATAATGAATAGGTAATAATGAATAAAAGAAAAACAGGAATCAAGAAAACTTCCATTTTGTGTAACAAAGATTTAGATTTCTTTTTTGATTCATTAATCTGTACTACAGGAGAAATAATTTCTTCCAAAATTCTTAAGTGGGCTTTTTGCTTGTCAGTTACATTAATTGTTACAGAATAAGCTGGTGGTGGAGAATAGGTTTTTGTGACAGTCTCCGAGGTCAAAACTCCCTGTAATCCAGCTAATGGGCCAGATTTTTCAATTTTTTTCTGGGATTTCAATCTAGAAAGATCAGGTGAAACAACTTCAATGGGTCTGATACTTTTTAGCCATTCCGGCAATTTCCCCTTTTCAATACCATCCATTTCCGAAGAATTTGAAATTTTCTCTTCCTCAACAGATTGAAGAGAATCTATCTCATCGTAATCAAAATCAATGTTTTCTAACCAATCAGGAACATTATCAAACTTGAATGGCAGAACATGTTGATCCGAAGGATCTTTTCCTGGTATCACCTCTTGATGATATGAATCAACTTTATCCTTATCATCACTGGAGACAGGAAATTGAATATTATCGATCCAATCTTCGCTTTCATCAATACCAATAAATGGATTAACAGAAAGACTTTTTAATTCTGAATCCTCAAGAATGAAGGCTGGCTCTTCTGGTTGATATTTTTCTAAAGCACTAATTTCCTGTACTAATTCGGTGAGTTCAGATTCAAATTCGTCTGGCTCGGAATCATCCTCGGATTTCGAATCGGCAGATATATCTAACTTATTGAATAATAAAACTGAATCGTAAGAATCTTCTACCTCTTGATCTGATCCTTCCTCAGATATTGATTCATCAATAAGTTTTTTTTCCTTTTTTTGATTGATTTCTTCGATCCATGCAGGAAGATTTTCTGTTCCGTTGAAACTTTCCAATTCAGAGTTGTCTTTTGATTCTTCATCAACCAGAAAATTAGCCTTTGAAAGCCAATCAGGAAGGTTATACGGTTCTATTGGATTACTGGCTTCCTCTGCTGGTACTTCCTGATCGGGCATTAACCAATTTGGCATTTCTGAATCGTCAAAAACTTCATCCTTCTCAGATTTATTTGAGATATTTTTACTCAACCAATCAGGAAATTCTTCTGCTGGCGTGATATTTTCTTCATTTTCTATATCTAAATGGTTGGGAAATTCTATTTGCCAATCTTTTTTAATATCATCTATTTTGGGTGGCTGAATTGGTATTTCTTCTTCACGATCCTCATCATCTTTTCCTAATGAAAAAATTGATTCATCGTCAACAGGTTCATGAAAATTTCGAAAATCAGCTAACCAATCATTTGAACTTTCATCATGATTTTTTTCTTTCTCTCGCAAGAATTGAACTAAGTCAGAATTGTCAGCGGAAGAGGAAGGATGAAGTTCTTCAGTTTTACCAGTTTCAATTTTTGCGAATTCATCATCCACCTGCTTAATTTCCCTGATTCTATTTAACCAATCTGGTGAATCTTCATCTGAATGATCATTCAGATCGGATATGTTTCCATTTGTATCGGGTGAATTGGACTCATCCGATAGCTCTTCATCCTTGGAATCTCTCAATAATGCCAACCAATCAGGTTCAGAACTCGAATTTAATGAATTTGACAGTAAATCAAAACCACAATTAATGCATTTTATTGCAGAAATATCGTTCTCAGCATTACATTGTGGGCAATTTATTTTATCTGTCATTTACTTCCTGTCATAAGGTCGGTCAAATCCAAACAAAATTCTGAGGCTTGTCAGAATTGCGCCTAGAGAAATCCCAATCAAAATACCTGTACTGCCAGCTATCGGTAATGAGTTTAATGCATTGTTCATGGCCTTCATCAGAGGTATTTTCTCTCCTAGGGATAAGATGCCACTAAATAAAAGCAGAAATACGACTGTTGAAATTCCAAAAACAATTGCTAATAGATTTTGTTTCCTTGTAAAGAAACGGAAACTGGCCAGGCTAAGTGTTAAGGCAAGAACTGCTAACAGGCTTGCTTCAACAGAAATAATAGTGGTGCTTGTAAGATTCACAAAAAATTGATTATTTGGTCCTAATAAAATTCCAATTAATATCACTGTTATAAAACCAACAATAAAGAACGGACTGGCGTAATCACGTTTTTCATTGGTGAAGACTTTATTCCAATGTACAGATAATAAATTGATGATTGCTATTGCCAGTGCTATTGCGCCTACAATGATAGCCCAATCCAAAATATATAAGCGGATTGTGTCCAAAATTGTACCCGGGAAAAACAATCCCAGTATTAATAACAGACCTGATACAGATGCGATAACAGAAAGAAAAATCTTTTTCATAGAAGGCCAACGAATTTAAAGAATAGTACTATTAAAATAATGACAATTACGAGCCATCTTAATAAATCCTGAATAAGAAGAGAAACCTTAAATATGGAATTATTGGACATTTGAGCAGGAATTGCAAAAATTTCTTCTCCAATCAAAGCGTCGTCAGAATACGCGTAACTTACAGATTGGCCTTCCAGACTATCCGTAGCAGGTAGTGAAAAATGACTTTTTTTGTGATTAGCATCAAGTAATATACCAATTTCAGGTCCAATATTTCCAACAAAGATTTGAGTAGATAAATCTTCATCTGAAGATGGTGGGATAGCACCTGCAATATAACTCAGGTTTGTAGCTCCGGATAAATATGAGTGAGAATGAAATTCTGAGGTAGAACTTGATTTGTCAATTAACACATTTTGATGTTTGGCTTGGGCTAAAATCGTCAAATCACCACTTCCAGCTGTTGTTACAGGGGGATTATCACTTAATATGCTTTGATCAATGATCTGGTTTAATGTCTCCAGGCCAATTAATGAAGCTGCTCCATGGATATTATTTAGATCTGATTTCCCAAGCGAGATATGGAGTCCTTTACCGTGTTCAATGGATAAGCCTATCGATTTCCTCAGATTAATTATTGAGGAATTTTTTCTAATTTCGAAGCGGTTTTTTATTGAAGAAAAATATAAAATACTTCCTACAATCAGGATAAATAATATGAAGATCAGAAAAAATGGCAATATGGTATTACTCATCAAATTCCCTATTATTTACATATTCCAGAAATGCTTTTGATTGATCTTGATCTTCCAATACTGCAGCCAATTGGCTTATGATTGAATTTTGAACAAAAGGTTGCGTCAACCATAAAGATTGGGCTGCAACAATCCTCACAGGACCAGCAGCATCCAGTAAAAATCGAAATAGCCCTACCAGATGATACCGTTGCAAGTATTGAGCCCATAGATGCCAATTATTTTGATTGACCTGCATCTATTAAGTATAGCAAAGAATTCAATTTATAATCCAAATCAGGAAGATTTCCATAAGTATTTTCCTCCTCCTCGGCTGGCAAATTCAATAATTTCCTCTTTCATTCGATTGGTATTCTTCCAAAATGTGCTGATTTGAGATTGATAGGCATTGATCGCTGCATGCCAGGTTTTGATATTTTCTGACTGTAAATCAAATTTAATTGGGATCAACTTGGAATAGTTTATTGTAGAAGTTTGAGATTTAATAACATAAGGATAATCCTCATAAAAAAATAAAAAGAGGGGAGATACTTTTTCGATTGCAGCAACAACGATACGATGGTCAATGTGATTACCAATTGCCATAGGTGAAATGACAATGTCATCCGTGGTTGTATTTCGATTTATTACAGCAGAGATTTTTTTGACCAGAAATTGTTGAGATGCCGGGATCGGCTGATATAAATCATCTTCTTCACTTACAATGGGATTACCTTGTTGATCTTTTCGATAAATACAATCAGGGAGGTTAAAATGCTTGTATCCAACCCCAAGGGTCTTGCATGCTTTTCTATCTTCTAAACGCCGTTTTTTTGGCGCATTCAGTGGCAAATCCCATCGTTTGTGTAACGATAATGCAAAGTCTGACAAATTTTCATTGGTTGGAGAACCGGAAAAAACTGTCCATATCTCCGTGTCAATTTTATTATTGACAAGGTTATTCACAATACCGCCAACAGATAAAGCGACGTCATCGAGGTGAGGAGAAATAAAAATGTATCGCATTGATTCCCTTATTTCAAACGTGATAAAATCATTTTAATAATTATTTAAAATAAAAGTAGTTTTCAAGGAGAGAAAAATGAGCTTCCTTGCAGATTTGTTGGGAATTGTTCCCTGTCCTGCTTATGCCAGGAATGAAGTTGATCGATTAATAACTGATTTATTGCGCATAGGTGAAACGGAAGATTATTTATCAGAAAGACCAGGTGGTTCTTTCAATATGCAATGCCGGCATGTACGAACCATAGAGATTGGCAGAAGGTTAAACGAGATTGGGGGGGAGAAATTAATGGAGTACACTCTTCGCCGGGTAAAAAAGAAATTAGGAAAAACAATTTTTGCTCACTTAGAATATGCCTGGGACGATTTGGGGCAGTGGATCCCTTAAAAGAAAAAAATCAGAGAATACTGATTTTTATGATTAATTAGTGGGCCCGGAAGGATTCGAACCTTCGACCAAGCGGTTATGAGCCGCGCGCTCTGCCGCTGAGCTACGGGCCCCCTCGGCTTGAAAAATTATATCACAAAGACAAATTCAGTGGATAAAATGAATTGTATTAATATTACTGATATTTAGTATTTGCCAAATTTGTCATTAGTTAAATTGAATTCTTGAATACTACATAAATGGTGAAAAAAAGAGGCTGATTTGTAAGATCATCAGCCTCTTGAATCTCTGATGCAGCGTTCACCAGAGATCAGCAATGGTATTTATCGGGCAGTGATATCCTTACCTGCTTTGATTACATATAATGGTGCTTCGTGGTTCCAGATTGCTTCCCAAACGGATTCGGCATTTAAGACAACTAGATCTGCGTTCCCACCTTCTGTAAGGTTGTGACCTTCAGCACCTAATGCCTGAGCTGCATTGGTGGTGATCAAATCATAAAGAATTTCCATCTCCTGACGGCTATTCATCCACATTAAATGGGCTGCAAGAAATGCAACTTCCAGCATGTTGTTGCGACCAAACGGATAATAGGCATCGGCAATATCGTCCTG
>JACZIY010000440.1 GCA_014860845.1 Anaerolineaceae bacterium | reverse complement strand
CAAGTTGGCAAGGCAAGGGTCTGCAAAACCCTCATCACGAGTTCGAGTCTCGTCGTCGCCTCTTAGAAAGTACTTCGATCCATTAGAAACGCCGGAATACGGCGTTTTTTATTCCCAGGCAAGTGAAGCGGGTTGTTGGCTGATATCGGCGATGATGGTATCCAGCAAGCCAATGATCTGGGGAAATTGAACGGGGGTAATGTTTCCCAGGTAGATCTGGTAGGCTGCATCCTGTAACACAAAACGGGCAACACGCCACTCAGCCGTTCGTGGAGCAGGTCGGGCATCTTCCAATAAATCGATTACCTGGTTCCATTGTTCACTTCGCTCACTTTTGATTTGATCAAGGATGGAACGGCTGACGGGCAATCCGGGATTCACTTGTGCCAGCTGGATTTGCTGTTCTGGCTGGGATAACCAGCGGATGAACAACCAGGATGCCAACTCCTGGGCTGGATCCGATTTTAGGATTCCAATGGAATCGCCATGGGTGATTAATTCCGGTTTCGCCTGCCGCTGCGGATATGGTGTAACCTGCCACTGGTCTACACTTTCCAATAATGCAAAAGTTTTCTGGAGTGGTTCCAGGTCATAAACATCTGCGCTGATGTAAAGTGCCTGGCGGTTAGCAAAGTATTCATAATGGGTCGGGTTTCTGGCATTCCAGGAACAATCTTCATCAAAAATCTCGCGTAAAAAGGTGAAGCCATCCAATGTGGCAGGTTGGTCAAAGGCATAAGGTGTTTCACTGTTTGGAAATTCCACCAATTGAAAGGCGTTTAGCCAACTGAGGATGGTATATTCATCTTGCATGACAATCCACCCTCCCATACCATTGTTCATCCAGTCAGTGTCATTCAGAAGCTCATCTCTGGCTTTACAGGTTTGATTACGGAAGAGCTGCGGTGTCATGGCAGGAATATCAAAACCCAACTCTTTTGACCAGCTGATATTCTGTACCAGAAAATTTGCATTGCGTGAAATCGGGATTCCCAGTCGTTGCCCATCCAGGACATCCTGTTCCCAAAAGAGGGGAATGAAGTCATCCATCAGGTCAGAATTAAGACCATATTGGAAGTCATTAAGATAGCCATCCAGGGGAAACAGACTACCCATTTTGTGCCAGTAGGCTAATTCTTCTGTGGGGGCGATGACCACATTGGGTCCCTTTCCATCCCGTAAGGCAGCTTCACTTTGTTGAAAGACCTGTTGGGCACTGCCGGGAGCAAGGACTTTTACAAAAATACTATATTCATTGGCCTGGTTGAAATCATCCACCAGTTTAGCGATGGTGCGGGCGATGTCTCCTGTCCATGGGTGAGTGAAGCGTAGTTCGACCTCTTCCAATTCGGTTAACGGAACCAACCAGGATGGGGTGGGCGTATTGGTGGGGGATGATGTAGGTATTTTGGTTGGGGTGCGGGTGGCAGTTTTTTGAATCGTAGCAGAAGCTGTTGGTTCAACCGCACCTGGATTTTTTGGTTGACAACCAGAAAGAATCAATAGAAGTATTAAAGTAAGCATTATTGTGGTTGTCGGTGATTTTTTCATGCAGGTTTTCATAAATTTGTATTTATCAGACCCTGAACAGGAAGGATATGACATGTTCTCGAATTATAGTAGATTTTGGTTACATTCCAAAGGAGAAGTAGAATTTAGCTGATGGCTGATACCACTCGCATTGCTCGGGTACTTCGTGGCTGATGGCTGATGGCTGGTAGCTGGTAGGAAAAATGGGGATGACAGATTTGGATCAAATTATCCAATTTGGAAATTTTTTAGACTGGATAAAAAAAAATAAGACCCAGAGGGTGAATTTTTTTACCTCTGGGTCTTTATAAACTTTACCAGTACCTAATTATCACGTAAGACCGCGCCTAATTCTCTTTCCAGTCGGCGGACGATCTTGTTGCGTAAAGCGGTGGATTCACCGGACTCAATGGTGTGATCCTGTGCCTGGTAGGTCATGCTGTACGCCAGACTTTTCTTGCCAGCTCCGATGCGATCTCCACGATAAACATCAAAGAGCCTTACATCGGCCAGTAGTTTGCCACCAGTCTGGCGGATAAGTGCTTCCACCTTATCAGCGGGGATAGCCTCTTCCACTATGATGGCAATGTCTTCCAATACCGGTGGGAAGACCGAAACAGGTTGGGATTCGAAGCGCAAGGGGATGAAGGGTAACAGGGCTTCCAGATCAATTTCTGCAACATATACAGCCGGTGTTAAGAAGTCGTAGTTCTGCTTCACACGTGGATGTAATTCTCCAAGAACACCTATCGGGGTCTGCCCCACCATTATTTGAGCTGTTTTCCCGGGATGCATTGAATGATGTTCAGTTGGCTTATATGAAACTGACTGTAAATGCAATTTTTCCAGCAGGCTTCCCAAAAAACCCTTAAGATCATAGAAATCCAGGTTGCCGGTGTCCTCCTGGTTCCAGGTTGGGATGGTTCTTTTTCCGCTCATTCCGATCACCAGTTTGCGTGGTTCAACCGGCAGGCTATTTTCTTTTTCCTGAATAAACAGCGAGCCAATTTCAAAGAAGGCCAGGCGTTCACGAATGCGCGAATTTTTTTCAAGAACCTCTAAAACCGAAGCTAAAAGACTCTGGCGCATGACAGAACGTTCTGGAGCGATAGGATTGAGTAAGCGCACGTAGTTTTCGGGATCCATTGCCTGACCCTGCAAATAAGCGCGCGTTTCTCTCTCAATGGAAGTGAGCCGATAGGTGATAACTTCCTGCAACCCTAATCCAGCCAGGATATCCTTGATCTTTTCTTCATTGGCTAATTCCAGATTATTTCGTTGAGGTGGTAATTCATCTGCAAGATTGGTTTCGGGAATGTTGTTGTAACTGTAAATGCGGGCAATCTCTTCCATGAGATCAGCTTTGCCAATGACACCTTCTCCAATATCCAGGCGATGTGGTGGGGTTTGTGCGTGAACTGTGTCCCCATCGACTTTGCAAACAAATTCCAGCCGAGTCAGGATCACGGCGATTTGTTGTGCTGGGATGGTTACACCCAATTTTCGTTCAACATCCTGCACACTGATGCTTACCAATGGGTCAAACGGTGGTTGTGGGTAGTTGTCCACCAAACCTTGTGCAATGGTTCCACCGCTCCAGGCTGCCATGCGTTCCAGACCCAGATCAACAGCCCAGGACGCTATCGCAGGGTGAACGCCGCGACCGAAACGGTAACCAGCTTCGGAGTTGAGGTGCAGCCTGGATGATGTGCGGCGGACATTGATGAAATTCCAACTGGCACCTTCCAGTAACACATTCCGGGTCGTCTTGGTGACTTCGCTCTCTAAACCACCCATAATCCCTGCCAGGGAAAGTGGTCCCGTGGTATCACACACCAGAATGGTATGTTGATCTAATTTTCGTTCCACATCATCGAGTGTGGTCAGGTTTTCACCAGGGTTCGCTGCACGAGTGATAATAGTAGGAGCTTTTCCACCCGCCCGTTGGACGAGCACATCGTAATCGAAAGCATGTAAAGGTTCACCGGTCTCGAGCATAACATAATTGGTGGCGTCTACAATGGAATTAATCGGGCGCATACCTGCCAATCGTAAACGGCGTTGCACCCAATAAGGACTGGGTTTTGGTTCTAAACCCTGCACCAAACCTAACACAAAGCGAGGATTGAGGTTGGGGTCAATAATATCAATAGCAGCCAGATCATCAATCTTGGGACCGGTTGATGCGACTTTACGACTGGGAATTTTCAAAGGTTTTCCTGTCACAGCCGAAAGCTCACGGGCCACTCCGACGAGGCTGGCATCACGGATCATATTCGGCAGGATGGACACCTCAAAGACAGCATCGCCCATATAATCCACCAGTGGGGTGCCGGTGGGTGCATCCGGATCCAGAATGATGACACCTTCATGTTCGTCCGATATGCCCAACTCTTTTTCAGAACAAACCATAGAAAATGAATCCACCCCACGTATTTTAGTGCGCTTCAATTTGGTCAGCTCATAACCCGGTTTGTGCCCATCATAAAGAATAGCACCTTCCCGTGCATAAGCTACTTTCAAAGGTTGATCCAACGTGCCCAACCCCTTATATGGGAAGAGATTAGGCGCTCCGGTGAGGACAACCATTTCCTGGGTTCCATCATTCAGACGGCACAGGGTCAGGCGGTCAGCATCCGGGTGGGGCATAACCTCGGTAATCTGCGCAACGATAAATTTCTCAGGATCCCAGGCGAGTCCCGTGAATTTGAATTCCTGACGGCTGGTGTTTTCAGGTAGAGGTAAACCAATCGCGTTGATCTCTTCGACTTCAAGACCCAGCATGGTCAATGTACGCGCTAATTCCTCCAGAGAGAGGTCGATATCGATATAATCTTTAAGCCAGGAAAGAGGGATTCTCATTGGTTGTTTACCTCCTTGATATTTTCTTGTTTCAATAATAGTGTTTTCATGGTTAGAACTGCTCCAGGAAACGGGCATCATTACCCCAGAAGTAGCGGATATCTTCGATTTTATGCAATAGCATGCTGATTCGTTCAGGTCCCATCCCTGCTGCGAATCCGGAATAGACCTCGGGATCATAACCACCATTCTTCAGTACAGTTGGGTGCACGATACCACATCCCATGATCTCAAGCCATCCGCTGCCTTTACAGACCGAACAACCTTTGCCGCCACACACAAAACATTCCACATCCATTTCAGCACTGGGTTCCGTGAAGGGAAAATAGGATGGGCGTAAGCGGGTACGCACATCCGCGTTGAACAATCGTCGCACGAACCCGTTGAGTGTGCCTTTCATATCGCCGAAGGTGATATTCTTACCGACTGCCAGAACTTCCACCTGGTTAAATTGGATCTCAGAGCGGGAACTGATCTGCTCGTAGCGGTAACACATACCCGGCAGGATGACCCGAATAGGGTTGGGTGCCTGCTCACGCATGACACGAATTTGTCCTGGTGAGGTGTGTGTACGCAAGACGACACCTGGTTGGTCAACGTGAAAGGTGTCCCACATATCACGGGCGGGGTGATGCGCCGGGATGTTCAGTAACTCAAAGTTATGTTCATCGCTTTCAACATCACGAGAACGATAGACCTGAAAACCCATCTCTGCAAAAATCGCAAAAATCCGGCGCAGAACTAACGTTTGAGGATGCAATCCTCCGGATATTGGCTGCCTGCCTGGTAAGGTGACATCCACCCGTTCATCCGCGATCTTGCGGGTCAGGGCTGCTTCTGTGACGATTTTGGCACGTTCTTCCAGGGCTGCTTCCAAAGCCTGTTTGACCTGATTGGCTACCTGACCAACCAATGGCCGGAATTCTTTGGATTGTTGACCAATACTACTGAATGCAGACATGACGACGGAAGATTTACCCAGATATTCACGCTTCCACGCTTGCAATGGTTCTTCATCCTGGATTTCTGCCAGTAACATTAAGGCTTTTTGCCTGGTTTGCTCCAGTGCTTCAAGGATGATTGGTTTTTCTGACATGTAACCTCCTGTAAAAAAAATAAACCCGCCCCTGATAAAGGGACGGGCGAAATCTACCCGTGGTACCACCCACATTCACCATTACTGGTGCACTCATCCCCGACGGCTACGATTGTGATCGTGCGATCAGGTTGCCTGTTAACGGTGGCTGTCCGGCTCTGACTAATGGTTCATTTGAACGTTCACCAGAGCAGCTCGAGAGGGAACTTCCTACGGTTTCCATTGCGCGAGGGTTTCAGTCTATGCCCTGGCTTTCCTGTCAATTTACGCCGTACTACTTTCCTCCGTCATGGCTGATAACGGGTTTTTTACTTGTACACATAATTATGCCCAAAAGAAAAGGCTTGTCAAGACCCAAATCAATTTCTGCGAGAGGATGCAGACTCTGAAGAAATAATTTAATCGAGAATCAATCGGGTTCGCTTGAAACGCTGCATTGCTAACCAGATCAAACCAATATTGACCACAAGGAGAAGTACAATTCCTATTATTGTAATCTGAATCAAATTTATGCTATTGAGAAATTGATTTATCTGTAGTTTGAAACTTTCCGGTGCTAAATTAATAATGAACATGGGAACGAACCAGAAAGCTAACATCACCAGACTGAGTTTCTGGTAGGCTGAACGGGCAGTGGGTGCATTTAATGACACCATTACACCGAGGCTGCTCATCAGAATGCCTAAAAAAAGTGGTAGGAATAATAAAATCAAGAATAGGCTGAGTGTGTAAAATTGGAAACCTCCTGAGGGGTCAGATACGTTCACTGTTACCACAGCCAGCAGATTGCCGATTACCGATATTGACCATCCATAAATGACCGCTCCAGCGATTTTTCCAAAGAGTATGGCGAGATCCGATAATCGGCTTGCCAACAAAGTTTCCAATGTGTTACGTTCGCGTTCTCCCGCGATCGAATCGGTTACCATACTGATCATCAAAAACACAGGAAACCAAGACCACACCAATGGAACAATGGGTTCTGAAAGCCAAAGACGGCCGGATTGCATAGGCATAAACACCCCAATTAAACCCACAACAATTCCGAGATATATCAGGCTCGATTTACGACTGCCACGGGCTGATAAAATTTCTCTTAAATCTTTTTGTATGATGGTGATAATGTCACTGAACATTTTCTTCCTCCATTAACGTCAAGAACACATCTTCCAGGCTTGATTTGCCTTTGCGTACTTCTTCTATATGGATCCCATGCTCAACCAGCAACGGTATTAATGAACTAGAATCGAAACCAGTCTCAAATTGAATGCGGACATGTTGATCCTGTTGGCGAACGGATGTGATTTTTAGGTGTTGTTCCAACTTTTTCATTACCTCTGGGCTGAAACCACTACCCACCACATCAATATAAGCATTTCCATTACGCATGCGCAACTCATCTGGCGAACCGATCGCTAATAATTTTCCTTCACGAATGACGCCAACACGATCACATAATTTTTCGGCTTCCCCCAGGTTGTGGGTGGTCAAAAAGACGGTCACACCGGATTGGCGCACCAGATTCTGTAAATCCTCGCGGAAGGCACTGGCTGCTACCGGATCCAAACCAGCGGTGGGTTCGTCAAGAAAAATGACTTTTGGTCGATGCAACATGGCACGCGCCACAGCTAATTTTTGCTTCATACCGCGACTCCAGCTTTTGACAGTTTCGTTTTTACGATCCCAAAGACCCATGTTGGTAAGTAATTCTTTGATTCGTATATTGCGCTCGGAAGATGATAATCGAAAGACGCGGGCATAGAATTCCAGATTTTCAGCGGCTGTCAGTCTTTCATATAAGCCGGTATGTTCCAATAAAGCACCGCAGTTTTGACGAACCAGGTCACCCTGAGAAATTGGATCATATCCCAACACAGATGATTTCCCCTGGGTTGGTTCTAATAATCCCAACAGTAGGCGAATGGTAGTGGTTTTACCGGATCCGTTTGGCCCCAGAAATCCAAATAATGATCCACTATCGACCTCGAATGTGATTTGATCGACAGCGCGGACACTCTCGAAATCTCGTGTCAAATGATCAGTTTGAATTGCGTACATACTCATTTTGTTAAACTCCTTTTATAGTGAATTACTGGATGGTTACTTTCGATTTTTCAGAAATTGACTAATTTGTTTTCTATAATTTTCAAATGCTTCTAGACCAATTGGAGTGATTGCGCATAGGGTTTGAGGAATTTTTCCTCGATAAGTTTTCTCAATTTCCACATACCCCGCGTCTTCCAGTTTGGATAAATGCGTCGATAGATTTCCACGAGTTAATCCAGTTTCATTGAGCAGAAACAAGAAATCAGCTTTCTCTGCCATCGAAAGAATCGTCATGATTAGTAAACGGGCTGGTTCATGAATCAATCGGTCAACATCGAGTAAGGATTGATTTTCAGTCATAATTACACCACTTGGCGAGAAGTTTTTCTGAGATAGTTAATTAATGTAATAACACCAGATAATATCCATATAACACCCACACCTGAGAAAAATAATGTGTATGGCAGAATCCCTTCTTGGTTGAATAATGAAATCACTAATCCCAACAACACCATGAGGAAACCAATTATGTAAAAACGAGAAACAGCTGTGTGATATCCAATATAAATAGAAAAAAGTGCCAGGAAAATACTGGAAAACAATGGTAGAAATTGGTTGGGTACTTTACTCGTCACAATCAACATTGATACCAAGGCGCCAATTCCTGCAGCAATTAGCCCAACAATAAGAATGCGTTTGATGCGACGATTTCTAGATGGTTTTCGGAATGAAAGATAGCCCGTACGCGGGTACGTTAATCGTTCTTTGATTCGAGGTAGATATTTTTGAGATAAATATGATCCTAAAATGATCACGGCTGGTTGTGCGAATGTTAACAGGACCATTTTGCCTGCAGTATTTTCTAAAGTTGATACAAACCAGTATGTCATACCTGCCAGGAAAATAATCAAACCACCAGCGATTTCAGCTATACCATCGATGTACCAATATTTACGTGTATTTCGAATAACATTTTCAATATTAATCTGTTCTGACATAATATCTCCTTACAAACCGGTTTGTAGTACAAACTTGTTTTTCAATATTTTACATCTTTTTTTAATACTGTCAAGAGGATATTCGACAATCTATCCAAAAACTGGTCATTTGGACAGGATTATTAATAAAAAAAACCTACCGGTTAAAGTAGGCCTTTCGTAAATTCAAAAAAAAGGTTGGATATGGACTATTTATGAATCAGTCACCATCACCATTTCCATTACCATTGGTTGGACTACCAGTAGTATCCGCATAGGCGATCATGATGGCAAATTGGCTGATGAGGTCATAAGATTCTTCTAACTGACCCTGCAAGGTTAATTGGGAGGAAAATTCCGGTTCTCCCAGACGTTTTAGCAATGGTTGTGGAATGGTTGGCATACGCACCTGGACGTTGACCTGGGTTAGATCCTGTTGAACCTCCCAGAATCGTTCCAGTGTTTCCGGGAAACGAGGTATTTCAGGTGTTGTATTCCGAGAAAGTGGTTCGTTATAGTCTATGGAAAGGTCTGCTTCTGCACCACGACGCTGTCTTAATGCTTCCAGAATTTGATCCTGTGTGCGACCACGCATACGGAAAATCAGGAATGGATCTTCATCAAAACGATCACCGAGAATGTAATACGTGGCAGCAACATGTTTGCAAGGTGTGATTTTATCAGGGCAGGTGCATCGGGTTTGTAAGTCCAAGGCGTGTTCAGGGAAAAGACTGACACCTGCCTGATTGAAAACCGATTCAATATCATTCGGCATCTCACCAACCAGCAACTTTGCCATATAAATCGATTTTTCAGACAAAAGGTCCAAGACTTTTTCCCATTGTTTATTATTGAAGGGATTAAGCTGAATGGTGACCCGGTAGGGTTTGGGACGTGATCCCTGAACCCGTGCCAGCATTCCACCCTTGATTTCTTCCAGTGAGACAATTTGCCCCAGACGGGCATAATATTGTCCTCGGGAGAGACGAACCCCTTGCATCAGACGCTCCAGGGCTTCCAACCAGCGGCGAGCCCACCAATTCTTTGCAAACTCACCACGTTGACTACGAGTTTGAATACCGGTTTGGGCAGGCAATGGATTCATGCCCCAGGGTGCGCTGTTGTTATTGTTGCGTTGATTGGATTGATTTCGTTTATTGTTATCTACGCGTTTATTGGTCCTTGTTTCGCCATTATTGACCTGAGCTGCCTGATTAGCATCACGATTTTGATTTTGCTGATTTCTCTGGTTGCGTTGATTCGGTCTTCGTCGGCGTTGAGATTGATTTCGGTTTTGAGGCCGATTGTTATTTTGTTTATTTTCTAATTCGTCCATACCAGGCTCCTATTCCTGATAGCGCAGGCGTACCAAATCCTGCAGCTCTTCGGTGGATAGATCCGTAATCCAGGCTTCGCCGGCTCCGATGACTGATTCTGCCAATCCTTTCTTGGATTCGATCATTTCATCGATTTTTTCTTCCAATGTTCCAACACAAACAAATTTATGTACCTGAACATTGCGATTCTGACCAATACGGAAAGCACGATCGGTGGCTTGATCTTCCACCGCCGGATTCCACCAGCGGTCAAAATGGATGACATGGTTGGCACGTGTGAGGTTGAGGCCAATACCACCCGCTTTCAAGGAGAGAATGAAGATTTGAGGTCCATTTTCATCATCCATGAAACGCTTGATCATTTGATCACGCATTTTCACTGGCGTGTTACCATACAGGAAAATGGTGGGTGTGTTCAGTGTGGTTGATAAGTAACTATTCAGAATTTTGCCCATTTCAGCGAATTGGGTGAAAATCAATACCCGGTCACCAACCGCAACAATTTCTTCCAGCATCTCCACCAGACGTTTGAGTTTTCCTGAACGGTTATGTAATTCACGAGCTGGTGGAACATGTCCATTGATTTTTTCCAGATATTGAATGGGGTGGTTACAGATCTGTTTAAGTTTGGTTAACATTGACAGCACCAGACCATGACGTTCAATTCCTTCGCTATCATTGATTTTCTTCATGACGTCATTGATATGATTTTGATACAGGCTGGCTTGTTCTTCGGTAAGATTGCAGTAAGCTTTGACTTCAATCTTCTCCGGCAAATCGTTAATCACGTTTGGATCAGTCTTGACACGTCTTAGAATGAAGGGCGATACCAATTCTTTCAGTTGGTGGGTGATATCCGGATCGTGGAAGCGTTCTATGGGAATGGCGAATTCTCGGCGGAAGCGTTCCCGAGAACCCAGGTAACCCGGGTTGAGGAATTGCATGATTGACCACAATTCCATCAGACGATTTTCCACCGGGGTGCCGGTGAGCGCAAAGCGGAAGCTGGCCTTTAAGGCTCGCACAGCCTGTGTTTGTTTGGTGGCTGGATTCTTGATATTCTGGGCTTCATCCAGAATGACGCCATGCCATTGGATCGATTGTAATTCTTCCAAATCCTGACGTACCAATGGGTAACTGGTGATGAATAATTCGGTTTCTTTGGTTTTCTGAATTAATTCATGATTCCGGAATCGGGTTGGTCCCTGGTGTTTATAAATCTTCAAATCAGGAGCGAATTTTCTGGTTTCGCGTTGCCAGTTGGTGACTACTGAGGTTGGGCATACCAACAAAACGGGTCCAGGTAATTTACCCGCATTGTTCTCTTTTTCATGCGCCAATAATGCCAAAGCCTGGATCGTTTTTCCCAAGCCCATATCATCTGCTAAAATGGCACCCAACCCCCAACGCTGGAAGAATGTGAGCCATGAAAAGCCATAGGTCTGATATGGACGCAACTTCCCTCGCAAGGTTTGAGGTTGCGGCAAGACAATCATTTTTTCATGACCATCAAGACCGTCCAGCCATTCCTGCACCCAACCTTCTGCATCCACACCATCAATGGGTAGCCCTTCTGCTCCTGTCTGACCACCCAACACATATTGAGCAGCCTGGATCAGACCCATTTGCCCGGCGTGACCTTCGGTATCCCAGAATCGTTTGGCAGCCTGCACCTGTTCACTGTCCAATTGCACCCATTTACCATTTAATTGGACCAATGGCTCATTGAGCGAAGTTAAAGCATCAAATTCCGCTCTCGAAAGACGAGTATCACCAAGAGAAAGCTCCCAGCGATAATTAACCAGCGTATTAAGATTAAGTCCACCCGCTTTGATGCGTACCTGCGTATTGGCAGCTGAGGGAGATAATTGTAAACGTACACCCAGACGGGCACCGCTGGTATCCCACCACTCCGGTGCTAAAATACCAAATCCGGCTTCATCCAAAAGAAGGGCTGTATTTCGTAAGAACTGATAAGCTTCATGGGTATTAATTTTTATACCCGTTGGATAGCGGTTCTGCAGGCTGTCAGAAATCGGCTCAAAGTGTCGGGCAGTGTAGCCCAGGCCCATTAATAACTTTTCCTGTGGCAATTCACAACGTTTCCCATCCACAACCAATGCGGTGGTACGGGTATTCCAGATTTGGTCTGCATTGATCAATAGATCCGGATCATCCCGCGATTGCAATAGATATCGAATTTGCCAGTTAGAATCTTCCAGGGAAGCTACCTGGTCTACCGGTGAGATTAATTGAAAAGCAACCCGGAAATAATTATCACCGGCTGCTTGCAGATTTCGCATCCAGGCACGTACGCTACTAAATAAAGCAGTCGCCTGAACAGGTGAAATTTTTATGTTGGCATCCGGGCTGAATAATGCCTTTACCCAGGCTTCGAATGGGGTTGGATTCTCTGGAATGAGGCGAATTGCCTCGGAGCCACCGCCCCAGGAACGAGCCAGAGCATCACACATTGTATTTAGGAAACTATCCAGTAATGCACGTGCTGATGGGAGAGAACCAGGATAAATCCGATCTCCATGTAATGATTCCGCACGACAGGTGGGTGGCATTGCCCCCACCAATTTTGCCATACGAGGACCATCATCTTTTCCATCAAGAACCGGTTGCCAGCGGGCATGAAATGTATCTCTGGCGGGGGTTATGGGTACCATGATTGGCATCATTTTTTGTTCTGACAGGATTTCCAACGCCAGACTACATACATTTTGCCAGTAAATGGCATCCTGTCCGAGTATAAAGTCACTAAAGGGACTCTCTTCTGGTAAATTGATTAATACGCTGAATGCTGTTGAAGCTGGGAGCCATAAACCATCAATGCGCCAGGGTGATAGGAATGGGTCGGTTTCCAGATCCAACTCCCAGACATGGGTTAAAGCTGGCGAAGGGATTGGCCCGGTACGGGTAGATGGCATATGCAAAGTAATCAGATTGGGCTTTGCACTCTCTAATGGAGTTCCAAGACCAATCCGATCCATGATAAGCTCCGGCATTAACGCATAAGGATGTTCCTGCGGTTTTGGAGATTCGGGTATTTCTCCATCCCAATAAGGTGGAGCTGGGCTTTCATCGGTTTCAGCCCAAAATAAGATGCCACCCTGATCGGATGGTTTACGCGGCGGTTGCCAGTGTGTATGAATTACCCACATAATATTAGATTAAGAAATCAAGTTCCCTTTCTGCGTGATGATTGCTTCTTTAGAAATACGATTTAACCCCTTTTTACCACTAAATAATATACAAAAAGTAAAATTTTGATTAGCACCAATCATCAATTCGAATAATAAAAGCATTTGTTAATAGCTGCCTGCAAATTTATCACTAAATTGTTAAAAGTTGAAATTATTGTTGAGTATGGTAATAATAGTGTTCCTTATAATCCCCGCAGTTTTATTGTCGGTTTCGCCAACCAATTCAGGGGATTTATGACCCTGGGATTTGTTGCATTTCTGAAGTGAAAATTGCTTGTGCCCAAGAAATGGGAGCTTGAACACCTAATTTCAGAAAACCTAAAAGGATAAACTGCATTCCAGCCATGCTGATGCTTAATTCTACCATGATTTTATTTTTGTCAAGTGATCAGACGCGTGTATATCGCCCGAATACGCTGTATTCATTGCGGTGAGGGGTTGAACCAGCATTGCAGAACAGGTCTACACATGTATTGGAAAGCTTTTGCTCATGGGCTTTTTTGTAAACCTCTTCATTTTCCCAGGTGGTGATGATCTCCCAGAGTTTTGGTTCAGCCTGACACTGGATTAACATGGAGGATAAAATACCTTTGGGAGCAGTTCGAATGGCTCGTTCATATGATTTTTCGAGTGTACGCCAATTTTCTTCGGCAACCCGACCTGTTAAAATTGTGACGAACATATGCCCTCCCTTCTCTTGCCAAATCTAAAGAATTAAATTCAGATTTGTTAACTATATGATACACAGTTTGTCACGATTTATAAAGTACTAATTCTTGAATCCCTATTCTATTTTTCCGCTATAAATAACCTGTTTTACTTCGGCGATCGCTTTCGTAATTTCGATATCACGCGGGCAGGCTTCGGTACAATTGAAGTCTGTACGACAACGCCAGACTCCAATGTCCTCATTCAACACTACCAGCCTTTCCGTTGCGGCAGTATCCCGGCTATCAAAAATAAAGCGATGTGCATTCACAATGGCGGCAGGTCCAACAAATTTCCCGTTTGCCCAGAATGATGGGCAAGACGTCGTACAGGCAGCACACAAAATGCATTTGGTTGTATCATCGAATCGTTCTCGTTGGGCTGGGCTTTGCAGACGTTCTTTGCCATCCTCAGGGATGGGGCCATCATTCACAAAAAAAGGCATCACCGAACGAAAATGATCAAAAAATGGTTCCATATCAACGATCAGGTCCCTCAAGACTTTAAGTCCCAGTAAGGGCTCTACAGTAATTTGTGCGCTATTCAAATCTTTTACCAATACTTTGCAGGCAAGCATATTGCGGCCGTTAATCCGCATGGCATCGGATCCGCATACGCCGTGGGCACAGGACCGTCTATATCCCAGGCTGGGATCTGAATCTGCCCGCACCTGTTCGAGAACGTCCAGAACGCGATCGTTGGGATCCACCTCCATCTCATAGGTATCGTAATGCGGTTTATTGCCCGTATGGGGAAGATAGCGAAAGACTTTCAATTTGATCTGCATAAGGTACTCCTTAAGGTCTCTTTGGTGCGCTTTTTTAAGTGAGCAAACTAGTATTTCCGTTCTTTGGGTTCAAACCGGGTGAAGGCGACTGGTTTGTACCCCAGACGGACCTGCTCTTTATCCAGCCAAGCCAGGGTATGTTTCATCCATTCCTGATCGTTGCGTTTGGGGTAATCTTCCCGGGCATGTGCTCCCCGGCTTTCCTTCCGTGCCAATGCGGATTCTGCGGTTACAAGTGCCAGATCAAGCATGTTGCCTAACTCCCAGGTGTTGAGCAACTCCATATTGTAGATGGTGCTGGAATCCTGGGTGCGAACTTCTTTGAAACGATGCCGTAACTCTTTTATCTTTTCTACAGCTGTTGCCAAGCCTTCTTCAGTCCGAAATACGCTGACATGATCCATCATAGCCGAACGCATTTCCTGACCGATTTGCGCTGGTTTTTCTTTCCCACTGCCATTTCGTAAACGTTCGATTTGCTCAAGGGTGAAGCCAGTCACATCTTCGGGTAAAGAGGGGAGATCGATACCTTGGGCATATTCTGCTGCTTTGATTCCGGCACTTTTCCCAAAGACCACCAGATCAACGAGGGAATTGGTTCCGAGGCGGTTAGCGCCATGGACTGAAACACAGGCACATTCTCCGGCAGCATATAAGCCTGGCAGAGTTGTGCCGTTCTCATCCACGACCACTTCTCCATACTTGTTGGTTGGAATCCCACCCATAGCATAATGGGCGGTTGGTTGCACCGGCATGGGGTCTTTGACCGGATCTACACCCAGATATGTGCGACAGAAATCGGTAATGTCGGGAATTTTGCTGGTAATTTCGTCTGCTGTTACACGGTATGGACTACCATCGGGACGGGTCTTGCCATCTTGAGCTGCAAATTTATTGATGACATCCGGGCGGGCATCCAGGTGCACAAAATTCTTGCCATCGATACCATTGCCTGCTTTTACTTCCAGGTAAACAGCCCGGCTGACCACATCGCGGGAAGCCAGATCTTTGATATTGGGAGCATACCGTTCCATGAAGCGTTCGCCCTTGCCATTGATCAGAACACCACCTTCCCCGCGCACTGCTTCTGTGATCAAAATTCCCAGTTTGATTATACCGGTGGGATGGAATTGGAAGAATTCCATATCCTCCATGGGAATTCCACGACGTGCCAGAACAGCAGCGCCATCACCGGTATATGCGTATGCATTCGATGTAATTTCCCAAATACGTCCATGACCACCGGTGGCAAAAATTACCGCCTTGGCGTGAAATATATGTAATTCACCGCTCGCCAGTTCTAATGCCACCACTCCCGCTACTTTGTCATCCTGCAAAATCAGATCGAGTACATGAAATTCATTAAAGAATTTAGTGTCATTCCTTATACATTGTTGAAATAGAGTCTGTAAAATCATATGACCGGTTCGGTCAGCAGCATAACAGGAACGGCGTACGGATTTTCCTGTCTGGTTGTTGGTATGGCCACCAAAGGGTCGTTGAGCAATTCGGCCTTCTTTGGTGCGCGAGAAAGGCAATCCGAAATGTTCCAGATCATAAACTGCCTGAACTGCCTGTTCACACATGAATTCAATGGCATCTTGATCACCCAGGTAATCACTACCTTTTACGGTGTCGTAAGCATGCCATTCCCAATGATCTTCTTCAAGATTACCGAGGGCTGCACCAATCCCACCCTGTGCCGCACCTGTGTGTGATCGAACCGGATAAAGTTTGCTGACCACCGCGGTTTTGGCGTTTTGGGAAGCATATAAAGCAGCCATTAACCCTGCCCCACCACCACCAACAATTACAACATCATACGTATGTGTTTGAGTCATGAACCCTCCTCAGGAAATGGGGCGTACACCACCAATTAATGCGATGGCACCAATAGCCGTGACGATCAACCAGAGTAAAAATAAACCCCAATGCATGATTTTTTTGCCCTGGTCAGTTTGAATGAAATCATTCAGAACCTGGCGAATGCCATTGACGCCATGGGCAAAAGCAAAAGCCAACAGCAGGGCGTCATAGATGCGCCATCCAATACTTGCCCAACGCATTGCCACATAATCGAGATCAATGCGATGCACCCCTACGATGACATCTTGCAGAACCAAATGCCCAAATACCAGCGGAATCAGTAAGACTGCGCTATAGCGCATGAACATCCAGGATTTGGTTTCAAAATTAGGTTTCGGTTTGTCTATTGTTCTTGTGTTTGTTGTCATCATTCTTTCCTAACCACCAAACCAGCCAAAATTATGGTACAGCATGTTATACATCATGATCGCCGAAGCGGGAATCCACATCAATAAAGTGATCAGTAGTGTGATTTTTGTGGAAAAGCGTTGCTTGGGGACACTCCACAATTTGGGAGCAATCAGGTCAAAAAAAGCAACCCTGAGCCCATTCACCCCATGAAAAAAGACACAAAAGACCAGGCCAACCTCTGCAATTCCAAAGAGGGTGGATCGATAAAGATTGATGGCGTGTTGATACAAATCCGGGAAAAAGTAAACAAAAGAAGTATCCAGAATGTGAATGGTCAGAAAAAGTGCTGTTCCCAAACCGGTAACACGATGCAACAGGAAACTGTAATGACCTTCCCTTCCGCGGTAACTGGTGTAACCAGTCAGCGTGGTTTTTAAATTAGACATTTTTGACCTCCTTTATTGAGTAGGACCATTTTATTTTAGCAATTTTTAAGAAAAAACCAAATCTTTATAGAGCGTGATTTTTTTATGATTTCTGATTGGGATAGCAGAGCTGTAAGGTATAATTACGGTGTAGGGTGGTGGGGTATCCCTGTTAATTATTCAAATATGGAGATGACAATAAATGACCAAAAATAGTCGATTTTCACAATGGAGTAAATTTGTTCTGTTATTGTTTGTTTTATCAATGTTCCTAAGTGCCTGTACACCAAAAGCTTCTGAAAAAACAACCATCAAATTTGCAGTATTGCCTATTCTTGACTCTTTGCCGATGTATGTAGCCCAACAGGAAGGACTGTTTGAGAAATATAACCTGGATGTGGAACTCGTTCCGATTAGTTCAGGTCCAGAACGAGATCAATTAATTGCAGCCAATCAAATTGATGGAATGATTAACGAAGTCCTGACGACCATTCTGAATAATCGCACCAACAAGAACGTAGTTATTGTTCGTTATGCTCGTGCTGCTACTGCAGACACCCCTTTATTCAGTATTGTTGCTTCCGCTAAGAGTGGCATTACCAGTGTTGATCAATTGAAAGGCGTTAAGATTGGGATTTCCGAGGGCACCGTGATTGCATACCTGACGGATCGTATGCTGCAAAAGGAAGGGTTCGCCCAGGATGACATTGTCACGGTAGCGGTTCCAAAAATTCCAGACCGGGTAACATTAATCAGCAATGGAGAATTAGACGCAGGCACCATGCCAGAACCAGTTGCTTCATTATTAGCATTACAGGGTGCAACCGTCGTATTAGCAGATAATAAATACCCGGAATATAGCCACAGTACCATTGCTTTTCGTAATGAATTTGTTGAAAGCGATCCCGATGCAGTTAAAGCATTTTTAGCCGCGATTGAAGAAGCGGTGGAAACAATCAACGCTGACCCGACCAAATGGGAAGCGACCCTGGTAGAGAATAATATTCTTCCTGTGCCTTTACAGGGAAAATTCCAGGTGCCTTCCTTTGTAACAGCGGGTGTGCCCAGCCCGGAACAATTTGCAGATGTGCTCAGCTGGGCTCAGGAAAAAGAACTGATCTCCGATGAAGTTCCCTATGAACGATGCATCAGTTCCGAATATTTGCCTTAATCAGAGATTGTTACTGAAAAAATGATACAAGTTCGGAATCTCACCTTTGAGTATGCGACTAACCAACCCGTTTTCCATGATTTTAATTGGTCGATCAACAAAGGAGAAGCCTGGACAATACTGGGTCCATCCGGCTGCGGAAAGAGCACACTTTTATATTTGATTGCGGGGTTAAGACAGGCACTTTCGGGAGAAATTCTGGTGGACGGTGAGCAACTTCTGCGTCCCAGACCTCAGAGTGGATTGATCATTCAGGATTATGGTTTATTACCGTGGGCAACCGTGTGGGATAATGTCAGGTTGGGATTGGACATCAGACGGTTTTATGGCCCGGATGGCAAGCATGCTCCTGTTGAAGCGAAAGTTAGCGATGCTGACGTTTTTTTCTGGCTGGAAAAACTGGGTTTGAAAGAACAGGCAGAGAAATTTCCCGGACAAATTTCCGGTGGTCAACGCCAACGCTGTGCCATTGCGCGAACGCTGGTATTACAACCGGATCTCTTGTTAATGGACGAACCATTTTCTTCTCTGGATGCACCTACCCGGGAATCATTACAAAATTTGATAATCGAATTATGGCAACAACATAACCTGACCATGATTACCGTTACTCATCTGATTGAAGAAGCAGCCATTCTGGGACAAAAAATTCTGTTATTGAATGAACCACCCAATCTAAAGGCAAATGTGATAGAAAATACCAGCTTTGATAAACCAGAAGTACGCGCTGACCCGGAGTATTTACATTTATGTCAAATCTTGAGGGAGCAGATGTCCAGGTAATGCGTGCAAAAGCAGTTCTATTGGCATTGGTTCTTCTTCTCCTGGTTTGGCAGGTGCTGTCATGGATTGTAAATCTAGCTATTTTGCCTTCTCCCTGGGAAGTAGGGCAGACCCTCATTCGTGAACTGGGACGTGATTTACCCGGGCATTTCCTGGCCAGTTTCTGGAGGGTATTTGCCAGCACCTTATTGGCGATTGTATTTGCATCTCCTATGGGTTTGATGTTAGGACAATCCAAACCATTGAACCGTTTCTTTGCCCCTCTGATCTATTTGCTTTATCCCATACCAAAAGTTGTTCTCTTACCGATTGTGGTTTTATTTCTTGGGATTGGAGATGTATCAAAAATCTTCATGATTTTTTTGATTTTATTCTTTCAGATACTGGTATTGGTCAGAGATCAAGCTGCCAATTTACGTCCTGAGTTGATTCAAAGCGTTCGCAGTCTCGGGGCAGGACGCAGAGCTTTGTTTCGATATGTTTACTTTCCAGCCAGTATTCCTGCGATTTTGACCGCATTGCGTCAATCGGTAGGGACGGCAGTCGCAGTGCTGTATGTTGCCGAATTATTCGCCACCCAGAAAGGGTTGGGGTACTATATTTATCTCAAAGGGTCCAATCTTTTCGACTATCCAGCCATGTACGCCGGTGTGGTGGCAATGAGCGTTCTGGGCTTTGGACTGTATTTTGTGGTTGATTGGCTTGAGAAAAAACTATGCCCATGGCAGTTTGCTCGATAGCGAAAATGACTTATGATGATTTAATGATCCATAATTTTCCTATGGATTTATCGGATTTGTTTTGATCATTAATATCAAAAGGAAGAGACTACAATGAATGCCATTAAAATCCATACAGATATGGGTGATTACATCATTTGCCTGCCAGGTAGCGGGTTGATCTCAAACGAACAGGACATCCTGGATGTACTGACTTATGGATATGGGATGGAAAAGAATCGTTTGATCATTCATAGCACCGAACTTCACCCAGACTTTTTTAATTTAAAAACCGGCCTTTTAGGAAGTATTTTTCTGAAATTATCAAATTACCATGTGAAAACCGCTTTTATTGTTGAAATGGATAAGATAGAGAGTGAACGTTTTCATGAATTGATTTACGAACACAAACGCAGCCGTGAAATTCGATTTTTTGAAGATCTGGCAAACGCAGAACAATGGCTTCTTGAAGATTGAGGGATGTAATGAAGAAACCTATTTATCTCGATTACAATGCCACCACACCTATCGCAAAAGAAGTGGCTGATACCATGTTACCTTATCTTTACGATCATTTTGGAAATCCTTCCAGCAGTCATCAGTCAGGGGTACAGGCAAAAATGGCAGTGGAATTCGCCCGCAAACAGGTCGCAGAACTGATTGGGGCACAACCAGCCGAAATCATCTTTACCAGTGGCGGTACAGAAGCCAATAATCACGCCATTCGCGGTTATTGTGAGTTGCATCAGGAAAAGGGCAGACACATTATCACCTCTGCGGTGGAACATCCTGCTGTTTTGGAGGTTTGTCTTGATCTTGAGCGCAATGGTTTTGATTTGACGATTCTGGATGTAGATGAATATGGCCAGGTCAACCCTCTTGATCTGGAAGCAGCCATTCGTGTTGATACGATTCTGATCAGTATTATGCATGCCAATAATGAGGTCGGCACCATACAGCCAATTAAAGAATTGACTTCGATTGCGAAATCACATGATATTGTTTTTCACACGGATGCTGCCCAATCCACAGGAAAAATCCCGGTCAAGGTCAATGATCTGGGTGTAGATCTGTTGTCGATCGCAGGTCATAAGTTGTATGCCCCGAAAGGGGTGGGGGTATTATTTGTTCGCGAAGGCATCCAATTGAAGAACCTGATGTATGGGGCAGGACATGAAAATGGAAAACGGCCTGGCACAGAGAATCTTCTGGAAATTGTTGGATTAGGAAAAGCCTGTGCTATCGCTGCACGTGATCTATCTACCAACCAGCAGAATCTCATATCCATGCGGGAATTCCTTTATGGTGAACTGGTAAAGGCTCTGGGAGTGGACCGCTTGCGAGTGAATGGGCATCCATCACAACGACTGCCAAATACGCTCAGCCTTGGTATTCGTGGGATTGAGTCACACCAATTATTAAACCGCATCAACGATCGGGTAGCCATATCTGCCGGTTCTGCCTGCCATGCTGACATTGTGACAATCTCAGGGGTTCTGAAAGCCATGCAGGTTCCGGATGAATGGGCTCAGGGAACTTTGCGGTTTTCTGTAGGGCGGGAAACCACCCCTGAAG
>JACZIY010000439.1 GCA_014860845.1 Anaerolineaceae bacterium | reverse complement strand
GTTCCAGCTGGCTGATCCAGCTGAATAAAGCAGCTATTAAATGAAAGCCATAATGATAAAACAAAGGGACATCCAGATCAGGCGCCAGTGTCTCAGGCAGTCCACCATAATCAGTGATCTTCTGAGTGATCAACACATGATGTACCGAGTCCACCCAGGCCGGGAATACCAGGTCTTTTGCCTGATAAAAACGAAAGGCAATCACCAGCAACAACACCAGTCCAGTCCCCAATAGACACAACAGATGAATACGATGTATGTTGGCCCGATGTTTGATTAACAAAAACAGGGCAACCAGCGCCAGCACGACAAACAACACCACGATCAATCCACTGGAAAAACGCCAGCCCAGGAAAAAGAAGATCATCCCCAGAATTGCCATGCTGGAGATACTCAAGCCAATGATATCTCCCAGCCGCTCCACTAAATCACGACCATCATTTTTAAAGAATAAAATCCACACCAGCCCTGGAATCGTCAGTACCAGAATGGCAGTTGCAGCCAGGAGTATTTGTTCAGAGAAAGGGTAGGATAAGACCATGGGTTGAATTTCAAATCAAATCAATGATCTTGTCAGATTTGATTGATGATCAGGACAGGTATTCGCGTAAATGCCGGCTACGGGTGGGATGACGCAACTTTCTTAATGCTTTGGCTTCAATCTGGCGGATACGTTCGCGGGTCACGTTGAAATACCGGCTTACTTCTTCCAATGTGTGATCTTTGCCGTCAATCAAACCAAAGCGCAATTCCAACACCTGACGCTCGCGTTCCGAGAGAGCACCCAGGGCATTTTGCACCTGTTCGCGTAACATCTCACGCGCGGCTGCGTCCATAGGTTCGAGTGCATCGTCATCTTCAATAAAATCACCCAACTGGCTGCTATCCTCATCGCCCACCGGGCGTTCCAACGAAACAGGTTCTTCAGCCGATTGCAGGATGCGTTGCACTTTGGCAGTCGCTGCTGACCAGCGTGCCTGTAGATCAAAATCAATCGGGATATCCAGCTTGCGGCAGTGTTGAATCTCGAGGGCATCCACTTCCGAGAGAAAACCTGATTCTAATGCCAGCTCTTCATGGCTGGGTTCTCTGCCTAATTTCTGCACCAGGGTGCGTTGCACGCGCAATAGACGCGTGATCGCTTCAAATAAATGCACAGGAATACGGATGGTGCGCGCCTGCTCGGCTATGTAACGGCTGATGGATTGGCGTATCCACCAGGTGGCATACGTACTGAACTTGAATCCACGGGTTGGGTCAAATTTTGCCACTGCCCTCAATAACCCGAGATTGCCTTCCTGAATCAAATCCAGGAAGGAGATACCACGACCTAAATAGCGTTTGGCGATACTGACCACCAGACGTAAATTAGCACGAATCAGACTTTGATTGGCTTCTTCTGCCAGCCAGCGCACCTGATCCATCTCAACGGTCAACACATCTTCAGATGGTAGGAATTTATCGAAGGAGCTACGGCGCGGCAATTTTTTCTTTTCTTGTAAGTAACGAATCAGCTTACTGGATGTCTCCAGCGGCAATAAATATAAGCACAAAAAACCTTTGAAGGCATGCTGTACCAGACCATCCCAATCAGAATTCTTTCCCCACATGCCATTGTCCAGGTAGGAACGTAAATACGAAGGTTCATCTGCCTGCCAGGTGCGGCGTAAGAGTTGCGATTCAAGCAGAACCAGATCAATATCTGGTCCTTCACCCTTTGCATAAGTATCTACAGCCCCCATCAATGCTTTCCAGGTTTCATATAAATTATCAACCACTGTGACGTAAATGGCGTTATAGTAACCGGATGCGCCTTTTTCTACATCGACATGGATTAGAATCTGATCCAGCAATCGTTCTGCCTCGATCCGGGCAGCCAGGCGAAATTCACTATCAGCATCAAGCAGATCGATGCGTCCAATTTCCTTTAAATAAAGGCGTACCGGATCTTCCGATAAATCTCCTGAGATGGCAGCTTCCAGAATTTCGATGGGATCATCGATAACATCTTCATCTTCATCCGAACTGGATTCGGCTTCCGTGTTATCGTCTTCTTTCCATTCTCCACCATCCTCATTTTCAGGTGAAAGAATTTCTTTCTTTTTATTACGCCCACGGGTTGCTTTACGTGGTTTGGGTTGTACTTTTTTCTCAACAACCGGTTGATCATCGATTGGGTCATCCATATGATCTTCCAATGAACGATCACCTTCTAAATCAGAATCAGATATATTTAATTTTTCCGATGTTTTCTTTTTGGGCATAGGATATTTATACCATAATTTATTTTTAATCAAGTTGAATCAGACGCCCCAAAGCCAGGTCAAGTCGCGACCTCATCAGCGTATAGTGGAGCATATTATCCTCATACGGGTTGATGCCAGTTTCACCTGCTTCCTGCATCTCCTCCATTAGGAAGCGCATTTGCTGTAAGCCATCATTCACCCGTACCAATCGTAGTTTCAGTAAAGTGCGGATTAAATCCTCCTGCAATTTCTGGACGATTTTGTTCTCCAGCATGGGGTCATTCTGCAACTCATCCACCAGGGATGTTAATTCTTCGGGAATATGTGCTATCAGATATGCCTGTGGTTCCTGGCGATCCTGCTCCAGAGATTGCATGATCAAACGAGCCAGAATTTGAAAATCGACGTATTCATAATCAGTAACATCCATGCGGTTCAGACCATTTTTTTGTAAAGCCCGATCCAGAACATTCAGCCACTCAGGATCCTGCAGTAGCAATCGCAGACAATGTTTTTCCAGTGATCTTGAAAGTTGTTCGCAGGTTTTTGCCACTGGTCTTGCTTCAACTTCCACAGCTTGTTGTTCTTTGGGTCTGCGACGTACTGTCGAAGTGGTGCGCGCTGAACCATCCCCTACCAATGCCCGTTCATCCACCTTTAGCAAGCGTGCCAACCGTTGTCGATATGCATCCCGTTCCACTGCGTTAGGAATATCTTCAATGAGTGGCAACACACGGGTGGATATTTCCCGTTTCACCTTGGGATCATCAAGGTCTTTCTGGCTGGCGAGAGTTTCCATCACATGCAACACAATCGGTTTGGCTGATTCCACAATCTTGCGCCACTCTTCCGGGTCACGCAGGACAATTTCATCCGGGTCCATTCCTTGCGGAATGGTGGTAACACGCACATCCGCTTCCAAACGGGCTTCATAGCGCAATAAACCGCGTGGATTAAAGCTGATCTCTTCGCTGTGATCCAAAGCCTGACGGGCAATTTCCAACCCACGCAGGGTAGCTTTCTCACCGGCAGCATCAGCGTCCAGAGCCAGAACAATCCGTCGGGTAAAGCGTTTCAACAAGCGCATCTGATCTTCCGTCAGCGCGGTTCCCATGGGGGAGACAGTGTTCAGGAATCCTGCCTGATAAGGCACGATCACATCCATATATCCTTCGACAATCACCACCTGATCTTCCGCCCGAATGGCTTTGCGAGCCAGGTTCAAGCCGTACAAAAGACGACCTTTGTCAAATAATGGTGTTTGGGGAGAGTTCAGGTATTTAGGCACATCGTCCGGATCAAGTACACGGGCGCCAAATCCAGACATTCTACCGCCCATTTCACGGATTGCAAATATCAAGCGGTTACGGAAGCGGTCATACACCCCACCACCCTCGCGTTGCGTCACCAGACCAGATTCAATCAAGTCCAGTTCAGAATAACCCTTGCCTAAAAAATATTGGTGGGTAATATCCCACGAAGCTGGCGAAAATCCTAAACCGAAGGTCTCGATCGTCTCGCGGGTCACACCGCGTTGCAAAAGATAATTCAGAGCATATTTCCCCTCAGGTGCTTGGGTCAATTGATGCTGGTAAAACGTGACTGCTTCTTCCAGTAGTTGACGGTACCGGTCGTATTGTTCGTCCTGTTCTTTCTGTTCCTCGGTTTGGGGTTGCAGTTCCACGCCTGCTTTTTCAGCCAGATAGCGCAGGGTTTCTGTAAAATCCCAGCCTTCTTTTTTCATGACGTACTTGAAAATATCGCCACCCTCATTACATTGACCGAAACAACGCCAGGTACCAGAATCGGGGAAGACAACAAATGCAGGCGTGCGCTTGTTATCATGGAAAGGGCAAAAGCCCAGATAATTTTTCCCGGAGCGGCGTAGCTTTACAGAATCGGAGACCAGATCAAGTATGTCTATCCGATTCTTAATCTCATCAACAGTTGTCATCCTCGCCTCGGTTTGATTCTATAACAGAAAGCAGATTTCTGCCCTATCATAATTCATATAATTTTGAAGTTGTAAACAAAGATGCTAGAAACCTTCCAGAAGCGAAAAATCTGCCACGCCCTGTGCCAGCAAGGCAATACCCTGCAGCATGCCCAACCGATTTTCCCGCACCGCCCGATCCTCAGCCATCACCAATACTTCATCGAAGAATTGGTTGATGACCGGCATTAAAGGCATAAATACGTGGAAGAAATCAGCCATGGAGCCTGGCCTACGTTCAAAATTAGAAACCGAAATTAATCCGGCGTACAGTTCCCGTTCTGAGTCTTCTTTTAACAGCGTGGGGCTTACCTGGTATACGGTTTTTAGATCGCGGGTAATACGCACACAACGTGAGTAGGATGGTAAAATCCTTTCCCAATCGCTGCGTTTGATCCAGTCCATTAATGTTTGAATGGCACGAACAGCTGCTGCCGGGTTATAACCTTGAGCAACCAGGACCGCTGCGACAACATCATAGCGGTAGCCCTGTTCTAACAAACTACTCTGCAAGCGACCATTGATGAATTCCAGGCAGGCTGTCATGTCTTCAGGTTTCATCTCTACGGGCAAAACGGATGCTGCCAGTTGGACCCCTTCCCGAAGGTCAAAATCCAGGTCCCAGGCAATCAACATTTGAACCAGCCCCAGTGCAGCACGTCGTTGGGCAAAGGGATCTTTGGTACCACTGGGAGCCAGTCCTGCCGCGAATAAGCCAGCCAGCGTATCCAACCGATCAGCCAGGCTCAGCACCAAACCGGGACGCGTACCCGGCATCTGATCACCTGTAAAGCGTGGCAGGTAATGCTCATATATCGCTTTGGCAACCTCTTCCGACTCGCCAGACTTTAAGGCATAATAACGTCCCATCACACCCTGTAGCGATGTCATTTCAATCACCATATGCGTCATCAAATCAGCTTTGCACAGATGAGCAGCTCGACGGGTAACCCGTGACTCAATCTCTGTCAGGTTGAAGAATTTAATCAGATTGGGAATAACTTTTTCAATCCGTTCTGTCTTGTCCAGCATGGTACCCAATTTGAATTGGAACGTTAATCCAGAAAGCGATTGACGAATTTCTGCCAGATTACTCTTTAAATCTTCTTTGATGAAGAAAGCTGCATCCGCAAAACGGGCCCGCACAACCTGTTCATTTCCATCCACAACCTGATCCAGATGCTGATGATCACCATTACGCACACCGATAAAGAATTTCATCAGATTGCTGTTAAGATCAAAAACAGGGAAATAACGTTGATGTTTCTTCATCACCGAAATCAACACTTCGGGCGGTAATGCCAGATATTCTTCTTCAAAACTGCCTACAAACGCGGTCGGAGATTCCACCATCATGGTGACTTCATCCAGCAGTTCTTCATCCAGCTTGTTCTCCGCGCCACCCAGTTCCCTGATCTTTGCTTTTACCTGTTGCTCGATTTCTGTTCTTCTTTGAATTGGATCAATTATGATATTCTGATTTTCCAACACCTTAAAATAACCGGTCGGATGATCGATGGAAACAATTTCCGGTTCCAGAAAACGCAACCCTCTTGTTTGCAGATTGCTGGTGAGACCGGCATAT
>JACZIY010000438.1 GCA_014860845.1 Anaerolineaceae bacterium | reverse complement strand
CAAAATCCCTGAAAGATTTAGGATTTCAAAGATCTTTTTGATCGATTCTTTTCTACCAGTTTGGTCCAAATAAGGATAATTCTCCAAAATTCCGCAAATCTGGTTGAGTAGATCAGAGGGGACTCCTTGAATTAACGCTTCTGTTTTCCAACCTGAACAAATTTTTTCAAAACCACCAAAAATTGAACGGTTATCATACTGACGATCGATTTCTAATAGTAAGAATTTGGTTAATTTTTCAATAGATGCGAACATTTATTTAACATGTGTTAGCCGGATAGAGAATAAGGTCTCTCAAAAATAATTAACCCTAATGTTTTCGGACCAAATATTGCCCCTAAAAATGGATTTATTCTATGCTCGCTGAATGGAGTATCAGGAAAATTTTCTTGCACGAATAATTTCAGGATTCGATTGTCTATGCCTTGGGTATTAATACCCTTTAATAGAGAAATATGAATGAGGTCATCATATTCTTCGATGAATTCCTGGAAATAATCTTGTGCATGCCTAAAGTTTCTTACTTTACAAATAGCCTGAGGGTAACCTTCTTCCAAAGTAAAAATAGGATGGAGATTTAGCATTTCTCCAATGACAGCCTGGGAATATTCAAGGATATTAATATTATATAAATATTTCAGACATGGGGTGCAGAATAATGTGTATATATGAGGAATTAATTGGCGTACATGGCGATCTGCTTCGGTTAATGACGCACCGTTACTGATAACTTCAGTTGCAGCCTGAACAATCATACCTAATCCTGTAGCAATTGTTTGAGAATTTACAATTTGAATTGTTGTTTCTGCCTGGATTAATTTCACGGCTTCAATGGAATTTTGATAAAAAGTCGATAAATTTGCTGAATTTGTTATTACTAATAACTCACTATAATTTTTAAGTAACACATTAAATTGCTCAGCGATTTCTGCAGGTGAAGGAATGAGTAATTTGGTATGATTTTCATCAGAAGGTGAAAGCGGCAAGTCAGCAGTTTTTAAACCAGCACCTTCTTTAATTTTGATACCATTGATTTCAACGTCAAGTGTAATAATCCTGACCAGTTCTTTTCCTTGGAAACTTGGATTTGGAAATTGTGCTGTGCTATCTGTAATGACGGCTATTTTAGACATTTTTACTCAATTGCAATGATGAATTGATAGTGGGGTTGTCCGCCTTCGTGAATTTCAATCTCGAATTGAGGAAATTTCTCTCTGATGTGGTCAATAATCAGGTTAACATCTTGTTTTGAAATATCTGAACCGTAAAATAATGTCAGTCTTTCTCTTTCATCTAAATTCACGCGTTTGAGAATTTCAAAACAGGCACTTTCAACTGAAGGTGATGAGGCAATCAATTCAGAATTGAACAAAGCAATTGCTTCGCCTTCCTGAACATTTACGCCATTTATCTCGACCGACCGGGTCGCAACTGTGATCTCGCCCGTATCAACTTCATTAATTGCTTCCTTCATTTCCTCAAATATTTCATCAATGTCCCCAAATGGATCTAATCTTAACATAGCTGACAGCCCTTGAGGAATTGTTTTACATGGTAGGACTTCAACCTGTTTTACGGTTGCTTCTTTGGCAGATTTAGCAGCAAGGAAAATATTTTTATTGTTGGGAAGAATAATTACTTTATCTGTTGGAAGATTTTCAAATGAATGTAAGATCTCTTCGGTACTGGGATTCATGGTTTGACCACCCTGAACAATTGCAGCTGCACCTAAACTGGCAAAAATTTGTGAAAGTCCAAAACCCGGGGAAACCGCTACAACAGCTACTTGGTCCGGTTCGACCGGTGCCAAATTCAATTGTTTCTGTTGATTTGAATCTTTTTGTTCCATCTGGTCAATCAAATTTTCAATGTAGACTTTCGTGATTGTGCCTAACTTCATTGTGTAGTCTATTGGAAGGTAACGATTTTCAGTAGGAACATGAATGTGCATCCTATACATCCCTTCTCCTTCACCCACCTGGATGGATGTGCCCATTTCAGTTAAGTCTGAATAGAAAACATCAAGGTTCAGTGGGGCAGAAGGTCGAAAATCTACTATAACTTCAAAATCCTGACCTGGTTCTATTTCTTCCATATCACCGCCATTCATTAAAGCAATCGGTTGAACTAATTTTGCAGTGCTGGTCTCAAGAGATTCACCTCTAAGAAATTTAAGGAAACCTTCAAGGATAAAGAATAACCCTTTTCCACCAGAATCAACAACTCCGGCTTGTTTGAGAATGGGTAATAGTTCGGGGGTGTTTTGAACTGATTTATCTGCTGCTTTTACAATAAAATCTAGAAAATCTACTAAATCGTCTGTTTTGGTGATAATTACTTCACTGGCAATCGAAATATCTTTTGCTACTGTTAATATTGTTCCTTCTACGGGTCGAACAACGCCTTTGTACGCAGTGTTCTTGGCTTCAGCAAGAGCTTTAGAAAAATCCGATAAATTCATCGCATCATGGTTATCTAATGCGCGAGAAAAACCTCTCCAAAGTTGGGATAAAATTACACCGGAATTCCCGCGAGCACCCATCAACGCACCCTGTGCAACTGAATGTGCGATTTTGGATATTTTATTCTCTCCAGAATTTTGGATTTCATTGTAAGCAGCTTGCATAGTCAAAAGCATATTTGTCCCCGTATCTCCATCAGGAACCGGAAAAACATTTAAAGAATTCACTAATTGATGATTTGTTCTTAGCCAATTTAATCCAGCCTCTATTAATAGTTTTAAAAGTTGACCGTCAACGGATTTAATTGTCTTGACTTCTTGATTCATAATTCTCCTAATGAATATAGTATTCTCGTACTAGTATTTAGTCCGTGTCACTTATTCGCAAAGCGCGAATGTGAACATTGACTTTTTCTACTGGAATACCAATTGTTTTTTCAACCCGATAACGGACATTATTACTTACTGATTCGGCCACCATCTTTATACGAGTACCATATTCAACAATAATAAATAAATCAATCTCAATACTATTACCATCGTATTTGACATCAACTCCCATAGTTGGATCTTTAACAATTGCCTGGGCAATTCCCTCAGCGAAGTTCTTAGCAGCCAACCCCACCACACCATAAGATTCTATGGCTGATTGGTGAGCAATCGTTGAAATGGCACGGTGCGAAACATAAACATTACCCATTGGATTTTTTATCTCTTTCATTAGTAATCTCCCTAACAAAAACACGAATCTTGAAAAAAGATACGGTGTGTGGTAATATATCAGATTGTTGTGTAAAGAACAATATTGATGAAGAAAAAATAGCACTCATTGGTGAAAGGATCCTTTATTATGGCAAAATGTGAGAATTGTGGAAAGGCAACAACTTTTGGTCATAACCGCAGTTTTTCCATGCGTGCTACCAACCGGAAATTTAAACCGAATTTGCAAAAGGTTTCTGTTTTTGAAGGTGGCCGGAAAGTCCAGAAAGTACTTTGTACTCGATGCATCCGAACAATGGTTAAATCTGTAAATTAGTCCATTTATTGAATTGCCAACAAAACGAAAGTCACGGTTAAAACCGTGATTTTTGTTTAAGTTAGAAATTGCGTAATGCATCGACGCCAGCCTTAATTCCTTGTGGATATTTATAAATAGCAGTTGCTGCAACAATTACATCAGCACCCGCTTCGATTACAGATTTGATTGTATCTTTATTAATACCCCCATCGACCTGTAATAATATTTTGTTTGATGATTGATCAATCAATTTTCGTATTTTTTTAATCTTTGTTAACATTTCAGGAAGAAATGATTGACCGGAGAAACCCGGATTTACAGACATTACCAATACCAAATCTACGAAAGGCAATAGTTCAATAATTGATTCCACAGGTGTACCTGGATTCAACACAATGCCGGCTTTACAACCTAATTCTTTGATTTGTTGAATGCTGCGCAAAACATTCGGGTTATTCTCAACATGAATACTGATGAAATCAGCTCCAGCTTTTGCGAAGGCTTCAATATGCTTCTCTGGCTGATTAATCATTAAATGCACATCCAAAGGTAATTTGGTTGCTTTTTTACAAAAAGGTAAGAACATGGGGCCAATGGTTATGTTAGGAACAAATTGCCCATCCATAACATCAATGTGTATCCAATCAATTCCTGCTTGTTCAGAAAGTTTCAACTCTTTTTCAAAAGATAGGAAATTTAATGAAATTATTGATGAAGATATAATCATCGCTAATTACCTGCC
>JACZIY010000437.1 GCA_014860845.1 Anaerolineaceae bacterium | reverse complement strand
AGTGTATTTTGCCACACAAATCCCTGGATAATGATTGCGGAAACATATTTGGGGAGAGGGGATCAGGCATTTGATTATTACCGCCGCATCAATCCCTCGAATCGCGAGAATTTGAGCGATTTGCATCGTTGTGAACCTTATGTCTATGCTCAAATGATTGCTGGGAAGGAAGCATATAAACCTGGTGAAGCAAAGAATTCATGGCTAACCGGAACTGCATCCTGGAATTATGTGGCGATAACCCAACATATCCTTGGAATTAGGCCAACATTCGATGGATTGCAAATTGACCCAGTAATTCCTCAGGATTGGAAAGGTTTTAAGGTTCAGCGAGAATTTCGGGGATGCGTGTATCACGTGTCTGTTGATCGCAATGGATCGGGTAATCGAGTGTCATTAGAAGTAGAAGGGAGATCAATACAGGGGAATGTTATTCCGCTACCATCAGATGATATTAAGAGTGTTCAAGTCAAAGTTGTTATTGATTGATAAGAGCTTTGTGTATTTGCAAATTATTTAGAAGAAAGTTATAAACAATTAATCTCATTTGGAAATTTGAGATACAAAAGATTGGATCAACTAACCATTGATTTTTTTTTAGGTTGTAAATAAGATTTTTTCAGCCTTGTATAAATTAACAATAGAAAAAACACTTTCAAGAAAATTGATACGAGTTTTTTTTATCCGTTTTTGTTACTCAGCTTTAATATCGAAAACATAAACTTTAGGTTCTTTGGTTACGACATATAGTAACCCATCAGGTCCCACATCCAAATCCCTTGTTTGAAGAGGTAACCGGATTTTTTCCAGCCATCTCCCATCCGGTTGAAAAATTTCCAACCAACCCCAATCATCCACTAAAACTCTGTTTTGACCATCTATGATAATAGCTGTCAATCCGGTAAACTGGCCGTCACCGTTCCCTTCAGACCCTATTCGATTAAGATAACGCCCATCGTGTGAATAGACAAAAACAGATTCAACAAAATTACCTGCGATGTAGAAATTATTCTTTGCATCAACCGCCAGTAATCCTCTCGTATCCGTTTCGTCTGCTACCGAGCTTATCGCATCTTCCACAATCCAGCGGGTACTACCATCATTATTTAATCGGACAAGATTATCCCCATCGACCAGGGCAGCAAATGAACCATCCGAAAGTGTTTTAAAATCCTGGTAATAGTAATCATCAGGATTTGCTAAAGGCTCAAGCGTTTCACCAGAATTCGTATCGAAACGAAGTACGTTTCGATCAACCACCACATACAAAATACCATTGAGATCTACCTCGATGGCTGTGATATTTACCTTGCCTTCACCTGCATTGAAAACTTTGATGAATTGTCCATTTTTATCAAATTGCTGGATGCGACCCCCTGGAAATTCAGCTACAAAGATATTGCCATCTTTATCTGCTGTTATTAAATCAGGCTCTGAAAGTAATGCGGTTTGAGCTTTTTCCCCACCGAATGAGTAGACTAAATTCATAGAACTCTTTGGATTATTCTTTAACCAGAATTCATATAAAAACCCATCTGGTTCAATTGCGCTGAAAAAAATTGCTATACCAACTATCAAAAGAACAAAACTGATGATACCAATTGGTAAACAAGCTAAGCTTAATGGAAAAATCAATAATTTTTTTGAAGGAAGTTTTGTGGCAGGTATATGAATGTCTTTGAGTGGTTGGTTGGTTCCAGGTGGTGGTTTGAGTAAATGACTCAATTCAACAATTTCACCCTGTTCAATCCGTGATATGGCTAATTCAGCTGTATTTCGACTGGTATCGAAATTTTCTCTAAAGCGATTGATTGCCTCCTGCCGCTGTCCGGATTTCACCATTTGAATGATTTCCATTAAATTTCGTCCCGAATCCGGGAGATTCTGCATTGCTTCCTCCCTGGAGAGGGTTTCGCTTTCAGGTGGATGTCTCCTTAGTTCAATCGGGACAATTACAGAAGAAAAACAGAATGGGCAACGGATGGATAAATCAGATCCAGCAGGAGGATCCAGGGGTGCGCCACAATTTGGACAATGGAAAGTCTGGCTCATAGTCCCACCTTTCACATAATATATCTT
>JACZIY010000436.1 GCA_014860845.1 Anaerolineaceae bacterium | reverse complement strand
ACCATCGGGTTGGCGATCGATCCCAGGGGTGCCGGGTTGAACATCGCATATAACCCGACCACCACCAGCACCACCATCCCGGCGGCCAGTTCAATATTAACCAGGTGCGGATTGGTGGACTTGAATTCCGGCTTCTCATCCTCTTTGAGTAACGGTTGGGAGATACCACCGTTCTTACGCACTTTCCACAGGTGGTACCCCAGAAAGCCCAGCAGTAACGCCGGCATAAAGACCACATGCAGTGCGTAAAAATTACTCAAGGCTGCCTGACCAACCTGAGGACCGCCGAGGAAGAAGTTCCGTACTGCTGTCCCAAGCAGTGGAATGTAAGCCATCAAGCTGGTGCTGACTGTGATCGCCCAGTAGGAGAGTTGATCCCACGGCAGTAGATAGCCGGTGAAATTCCCTGCCAGAACCATCACAAACAGGACCAAACCGATGATCCAGTTTACGCTTCTTCCCTGTTTAAATGACCCGGTCAGGAAAACCCGTACCAGGTGTAAAAAGCTGGCAATTACCAGAAAATTGGCTGACCAGTGGTGTACCGCCCGTACAAACGAGCCAAACATCACCTCGGTCTCCAACTGTTGAATGCTGACATACGCATATTCCACGCGCGGATCATAGCGGAACATCAACAGCAGACCGGTCAGTCCCAGTAATAGCACCAGAACAACAGATATCCCGCCCAGCCCCCAGGTGTAGGTAAAGCGCAAGGCTTGCGCTGGAACCCGACTGGGATGCAGATGCAGGATCAGGTTGTTACGAACATGGGAGTCACGGGTGGGTAGTTCAACTGCCTGACCGTCATCCTTGTGGTGCAACCTTTCTCGCAGTGGTTTTAATATTTCCAGACTCATCGTCGTCTTCCTTTACAATATTAAGGTTAATTCCCATCCGATAAGAGGGGTAAATAAATTATTAAAGCTTCTTCATCCGGTATACCCTGGATACCAGCAAAATAGGTCATCACACGCCCCGGGCGAATGCCACTGGCTTTGTAATTCGGCGCGCCAACAATTACGTCCATACGGTCATCTACATTGATAAAGCCTGCTGTACTGACCGAAGTACCAAATTCTGTGTCAGATTTATTGCCAAGGGTGCGTTCATAGTAATCGGTTCTTACACCTCCCAGACTACCGAAGAACAGATACACGGCTCCTTGTTTTTCATTACTGAGGGAGAAGAAGGGTTCACCCACCAGAAAATCATCACAACTATCCTGGTTGATATCGCCGGCCGCTGCCACACTGTGGCCAAATTTTCCCCCGATCGTTGTACCGCATCGTATCCATGCAGGTGAAGCTTTCAACCCACTGGGTGATCCCAGATACAGGTAAATGCACCCTGCTGGTTGTTCCAATCCATCAATTGTTACTTTTGTAAATGGTGCACCAACCAACACGTCATCATATCCATCCCTGTTCACGTCACCCAACCCAGCTACGGTGGCCCCAAACCAGGCACCCTCAAACCCATTGGTTTCCGACCAGGAAGGAGTTAGTGACAATCCACTGGCTGAATTGTAAAACACATACACATAACCGATTTGTGGATTGGATATGATACCTGGTCTGGGGGCACCAATGATCACATCGTTCCAGCCATCTCCATTCACATCGCCAGCACTGGCAGCAGAACTGCCAAACAAAGCTGCATTATTATTTCCAATGGCTGTCCAGCCCGGATCTGTTCCCAAACCATCTTCAGAACCAAAAAAAATATAGGCTTTTCCATTATTGGAAAGTTCATTTTCATCGTAATAAGG
Organism: Anaerolineaceae bacterium; assembly: GCA_014860845.1. Next base: position 5,659 of record JACZIY010000436.1, on the reverse strand, counting down.
TGCTCCGACGATCAGATCAGCATACCCATCTTTATTCAGGTCACCAAGACCATTGACAGATGAGCCCAGTCTGGCATCAATTTGATCTCCAATGAAAGACCAATCCGCGGATGTTTTAGAAGAAAAAGTTCCTTCACCATAGTATGCATAAACAGCACCAACCTTGGATTTGATTACTGTATCCCCATCCATCAGGTTATAGTCGCTTGCGCCTACGGCAATATCATCAAATCGATCATTATTAACTCGACCCAATCCACTTAATGCATTACCGAACATGGCACCCTGCTGCCCTCCTCCCATACTCCAGTTCGGAAAGTTGAGTAACCCGCTACCCGTATTGTAAAAGATAAAGGAGGCTCCTTCACGATATTCAGTGATCTCAAATTTCTCTGCGCCTACTAATACATCATCCAAACCATCCCCATTCACATCTCCAGCTGAACTGACCGCACTGCCCATACGCGTACCCTGACTATTGCCGGTGTAAGTCCAGGTGGGATATGATAACAGGATCACGCCTGACGTTTCTGCAACCACAGTCTGGATTCCGGGTAAGATACCGCTGCCAACAGCCGCCAGTAGCAGACTGAAGGTCAAAGTGATTAAGATGGGAAGTTTGACTTTTGTTTTCATAATTATGTTCCCTGGGCGCCTGCCCGATCAGGTTCAGACAGGCGCCACTCATCATGGGACAGTGAAATTGGTAAGATTATTTGGTGATCAAAGGATTGAAGATGTTATATGGCTGTAGATCGAATAAGGCATCCGAGGTAATCTTCTTCTGCACTTTAACCCACTTGGAATAGTGACCTTCATTATCCAGAGCACGCACCTTGAACTCATACCAGCCGTGATTGAATGTTCCATTGCCATCGTTACCAGACCAGCCTGGTAACTGGAATTGCATACCGTCCCAGTTACCCGCAATCACTCGCGCGGGAGCCTGGCATTGCTTATCTTTGAAGCAATCCACACCCAGATCTGTATAGGATGACGGCAAAGGTACTCCGTTAACCATCCATTCGTACTCAACAATCTGGTCTCCTTCACCCAAGGTATCAAGATCTCTGGCATTTGCATATAGAACAATTACATCAGCTGTATCCGTACTATAAATATCTTGCAAACTCACTAGTGTCGTAATAATTGGGTCATAACCTTCTGGTGAAGCTTCCAAAACAGTTCCATCGGGTAGATATAACACACGCCGGAAAATGATATCGCTGTTGAAAATTAATTCGTGGTCCTCAATTAATTCTTCCTGCCATTGATTCCAGACTGCGTACATGAAGGTGCCACCTGGATTCGCGACCATACCCGCTTCGCCGGAGAGCATTTCCGCTTTGTTCTCCAGCCACGGCCAGCGAGGTTCGACTAACTCTGTCAGGACAATGACACCATCTACAGGATTTCCATCTTCAGCATCATTCTCATAATCGTACCATTCATAGACATCACCAAAAACAGTCGCTCGGCTGTAATAGAGATCTAATGGCACTGCAGCTCCTTCTGCAACTGAAGTATTGTCACCAGTCTCATACACCACGAAGAATTTTGATGGATCACGAACCAGATCATCATCATATCCTTCAAATGAAATATCCAAGTTATCAGACAACCAATCTGTTCGAATAGTTGGGTACAATTTGAGACCACCGGAAGGTGAGTAACGAGGATCCAGAATAGTGACTTTGTTGCCTTTCAATAAGGAAACGTTGCGCCCCTGTTCAAAAGCACCCGGAGCGTATTCCCAAATGGTAGGCACTGCATCGCCAATAGATTCGCCATAGTAGTATTCCAAAGCAGTGACTCCAACACCAGTGTAATCACAATAAATGGGAGTAATTTTATCTTCCTCAAAACCACAAATATACTTAAGATCACTTGTTGAACTTGGTGTTGTTGTCCACGTTACACCACCATCAAATGACCGTCGTTCATACAGGTTATAGTGATCATTTCCTACAGCGTTGGAGTTCCAGTTCGGTGACCAGGCATACATCATCATGACAAAGTCGCCATCCAGGAAACCACGATGTCCTTTGGCAACATCATAGGGGTTATCCCAGCTCTGGTCATCCAGGTCATCGTCATCCTCACAACCTTCAATGGCATCCGTACCATCGCATTGACGCCATTCATAGACCTTCGGCATGGGTAACCCGTCAGGGTTACTACCATCATCTTCCATTGGAAAAGAAGCTGCGCAGGTATCATTATCTGATCCATCATCATCACAATCCAAAATTGTAGATCCAGAAATATTGATTGCAGGGGAGAGACACAGACCTTTGAGGTAATTGGGGTTCAAGCCATCAGTGTATACCCACTCATCGCAATCCATATTTTCGAACGCATAGGGATTATCAACTGTTGGGTCAAAACCGTCAGGAATAAGTGTTCTGCGCAGCATAATATCAGCAGGTCCACCCTGGTTGATAATACCCTGTTTGTAGATCAACATAGCGGAAAGACCGCTTTCGGAATTGACAGCTGCAGAGACTGAATTGGTTGTCAATGCAAAACGTCGTGCAATTTCAGTCAGATAGAATTCACCACCATTCAAAAGATCGGTTTGAACCGGGAAAAATGTAGGTTCTTCTAAGGTTCTATCCAGGGCAGGTTGGTTGAGCATACCGCCTTGATCCACAAGTACATGATCAAACATGTCGAAGCTGTAGTACCAGATATCTTTACCAATGTCGATGGGATCACATTCATCTTCTGCTTCTGATTCAACAGTACAAATATCTCCGAGAGCTTTGGTTTCTTCAGCCGCCATGACTACCCAGGCACTATCATTTACTTCATCACCATCCGAGTCGTATGGTTTCAGATTAAGACGAACACGTGTCGAAGCCACACGGCCGTTTAAAACTCTGCCGTCATCCGTTACACAGATTGGTTGTAATCCACCACCACCGGGAGGGGCCCAATCTACAGTGCTATCACAGAAATCAGATCCTTCAATTGGTGCAGTTGGTAAATCTTCAATGTCAATGTCTAATTTCCCTTCCGCATCTACAGCATCAAAGTCAATGTAGCAATAAGGATCACTAGGTTGCAATGTAGTACTTACACCTCTACATTTCGCATTGTCCGTTAAGCGGGTAGGCATTGCCATGGGTACATATGGCTTTGGCATTGCATCTTCAATTGTGTACTCTGACATTGGAACCGCTGTCGCAGTATCAGTATCATCAGAAAACACGAGATCAAAATCTGCAAAACTGATGTAAGAATACCAAATATCTGTTTGTGCATTGGCGATCGCACCACTCCAACCTTCACCAGGTCCAAGTCCTTGACCAGGGCGTAAGCCTTCGGGGTCTTCCTGCCAGGTCAGGATACAACCAGCACCTCCAGCACAATCAACTGCGGGTAGATTCGCATCTCGTTTACCGGAAGTTAGCCGTTCTGGCTTTGCCCACATCACATATGTTTCTTCCACAAACTCCGTTGTAGAGGGATCATCACCAGCTAAAAGCTTACCACGCGCCGTCCAGACGCAAGAATAAGGAATCTCTCCAATTTCAGGATGTCCTTGAAGAGTATAATCGACAGATTTTTGAGAACCAGTTACGCCAAATAGGTCGTATAGGTAGAGAGCATCTTTTCCATATGTGACCTCCAAATCAGATAGGTAATCACTATAATCATTTTCTTGATTATCAGTTGTAAATGAATAAAGTGGCGTTCCACCATCGCAATACTTACTTGCGAAGGCAACAAAGATATTGTCACCAGCTACCTGGTGGACCACATTGTGCACATCACCTGGATAAGCATATCCGGTTGCCAGGTTAAATGACGACAAATCTGAAGAGCGGGATAGATTGGTGGTCTTCCAGGATGTACCATCATCTAACGAAACGCCAACAAATGCATCAAAATGTCCAAAGGAGATTCCACCTTTGGTTTCCTCTACAGGGTGCAGGTCATCAATCCAAACCGATACCAATGGTTTGGCATAATCACGTGGTAAATACGCTGTTTCACCAGTTACCATGAGATAATTATCAATCGTGACTCCCTCTCCGGTCGATTTCTGAGCCGGGACGTAAAAATCCATCATGTAGATGTTAGCTTTCTCGGTTTCATTATCCGGGGTTTTGGAAATATTCCGTCTGAAAATGCCACTATCACTGACTCCTTCTTCAGCCAGTACCGCACCGACGGTCATGCTGAGCAGCATAATCACCGTCAAAAAACTCCATAAAAACTTCTTGCTTTTCATCGTTTCTCCTATTCTTGAAAAAATTTTGAATGAGATAAAAACATTTCTTCAATCCGTAACTTTCCTTGCATAACCCTCCTATTCATTTTTTTTCGCATATTGATGCTTGAATGGTTCAAATGGACTTCGCTCGGGATGCTTGACGTTTTCGTTGGTCAAATCCCATAAACTGACATATAATTCATACAGAGTCGGATAATGGTGGCACTCCCCGCTGACGACATCCTGTAATGATGCATGCCATTCTCCATCAACGCTGTCTTTCCACACCCGTAACAAGTAAGAGAAATAATTATTTGGATGATCATTCATAGATTCCGGCCTTTATATGAACCATGGTTGCTATCATTATTACAATTGGCCGTGTACGGCCTGTGAAATCAGCGTGAATTTAGCGTGAATTAAGATTAGAAAATGAGCAAACTCGAAATTTCCCTCCTTGGCCCTTTCCGGGTGCACTTTGATGGCAGCGATCTCAGCGATTTTTTACGTACTCGTAAAGAACGTGCCCTCTTGGCATACCTGGCGGAGGAACCACCACGCCAGCAACCACGCGAAAAAGTGGCGGAGATCCTCTGGCCCAACCGCCCGGAAACGTACGCGCGCATGAATCTGCGCCAGGCACTTTTGGGTTTACGTAAAGCCTTCGGTGGCGAGGAACAAACCAACAGCTTTCTGGAAGTTGCCGACGAAATCATTCAATTCGATCACCAGCAAGTCTGGATGGATACACATTCCTTCAGCCAATACATTGAGAACAGCAACGGGCACCCGCATATCGAGCTGCACAATTGCCAGGAATGCATGAACCAGCTGGAAGAAGCGGTCGAGATGTATCGCGGTGATTTTCTCAGTGATCTGATCCTCAGTGATGCCACCGCCTTTCAGGAGTGGGCTGTCTTCAACCGTGAACGCTATTTCCGTTGTATGATCAATGCCCTGCAGGCACTCAGTAAAGCCTATTTTCACCGTTCCAATTTTGACCAGGCACACAAATATGCCTGGCAATATGTGGAACTGGCTCCCCTCGAAGAGAGCGCACACCGCCTGTTGATGCGCCTACTTACCAAAAGCGGCCGCCGCAACGCTGCCTTACAGCAATACCAGTTGTGTAAATCGATCATTGCACGTGAACTGGGCATTGAGCCATCGCCTGAAACCCAGAATCTTTACAACATGATCCTCAACAACCAGCCGATTGAGCGCATCGATACCAGCAGCCTGTCAGGCAAGTTGCCCAAGTCCCCGCGCGGTACCCGGCCATTGAAACCACCCACCGGTCCGCTGTATGACCCCAACACCGAGATACCGCTGCGCGCCATCTTTTTGGATCGGTTGCGGCATGCCATCATGCGCATGAAACGCAGCCAGCTTAACGCCTTACTGATCTCGCTGACCGTCACATTTCCCTACCACGAG
>JACZIY010000435.1 GCA_014860845.1 Anaerolineaceae bacterium | reverse complement strand
GTGAAATTCGTGGTGCACCTATCCTAGCTGGTGTACGTGGTGAAGCTCCTCGAGACCGTGAAGTGTTAGCTGAAACGATCAGTCGTTACGCAAACATGATTGTTGATCTGGCAGATGAAGTCAGCGAATCAGACGCAAATCCTGTCCTCGTATACGAGGAAGGTAAAGGCGTAAAAGTTGTTGATGCACGCATCATTTTGAAAAAATAAGATTCTAGGTAAGCCAAAAGAGGTCGGATTTTTTCCGACCTCTTTTGAGATATCAATAATCTTATTTTTTCAAGATAATACGGGCGTCAACAACTTTTAAGCCTCTACCTTCTTCGTAAACCAGGACAGGATTCGCGTCAGATTCACTGACTTCATCTGCCAGATCAACAATCATGTTTGCGTAACGACTGATTGTTTCAGCCAACACTTCACGATCTCGAGGAGCTTCACCACGTACACCAGCCAATATGGGGGCACCTCGAATCTCACTGATCATTCTTAATGAAGATTTCTTGGAAACTGGTGCAACACGGAAGGTTACATCTTTCAAAACTTCCACAAAAATTCCACCGAGACCGAACATCATTGTTGGGCCAAATGTTGTGTCATTGACTGAACCTAAAATGACTTCAGTTCCCCACGGGGCCATTTCCTGAATAGCAATACCGTGGATATTTGCGTCTGGATTGTAAGCTTTTGCGTTGACGATAATGGTCTTGTACGCCTCTCGACAGGAAACTTCGTCTTTGATATTGACTTTTACACCACCAGCATCTGATTTATGCAGGATTTCGGGTGAGACGATTTTCATGACGATCGGGAAACCAATTTCTTTTGCCATAGATACAGCTTCTTCTTCGGATTTGGCTAATTTAGTCGCTGTAATAGGTAATCCGTATGCAGTAAAAACCTGTTTGGCTTCAATTTCGGTTAAAGCATCACGTCCATCTTCACGAGCGGCTTTGATCACTGATAAAGCTGCTGATTTATTAATATTTGTCAATTTTTCTTCTGGTTCTGTAACGATTTCTTTCATGCGGGCATATTCACGTAATGCAGACAAAGCACTGATTGCCAAATCGGGTCCGGCATAAGCAGGAATACCATTTTCAACTAACCATTGCATTGCTTTTTCAGATTTTTCGCCGCCGACGAAAGAAACACAAACGGGTTTGTCTTTGACGCCTGAGTCATCAATTGCTTTCTTGATACCAACAGCGATGTCCATCGGTTCGGTCATAGCAGTTTCACAATAAAGAACTGCTAAACCATCAACCCATTCGTGGGCGAAGGAGAATTTGACTGTATCATGATACCAATCGTTTCCAGCCATACCAGTAAGATCTACTGGATTTTTAGCGGAACCAAATGCAGGCATGTGTTTCTTGAGTTCATCCTGAACATCTTTGGGTGCGAATTTTAATGGAAGATTGAACCGTTCTGCAGCATCAGTTGCCAGGACACCTACACCACCACCATTAGTGATAATCAGCAAATTCTCACCTTGCATTGGGGGCTGAAGCGATAATGCGAGTGATAAGTCAAATAAATTTCCGAGATCTGATGCTTGAACAATCCCAGATTGTTGGAAAGCAGCACCATATACCTTTGCTGCTCCTGCTAAAGAACCGGTATGTGATGCTGCAGCAGCTGCTCCATGAGCGGATACACCAGCTTTGAGGGCGATCACGGGTTTTTTAACTTTTTTGGCTACATCCATGAATTTACGACCATCTTTTATGCCTTCAATATAGAGGGAGATAGAGCTTGTATTTTCGTCTTTGTCAAGCCATTCTACAAGATCAGCAAAATCAACATCTGACATATTCCCGATGGATATCAATTTTTCAAAACCTACACGGCGCGTAAATGTTGCCATGTCAATTGCAATTAAAAGAGCACCACTCTGGGAGACTAAAGCACCTTTTCCAACCAGGGGTAAGATTGGGGCAAAGGAAGCATTGAGTTTTTCTGCGTTAGAGAGAGTCCCCACAATATTGGGGCCTAAAATTCGAATACCATATTCATGGGCTTTGGCGACCAGTGCTTCCTCAAGTTCTTTATTACCAACTTCAGAAAAACCGGAAGTGATAATAATCAAACCTTTAACACCTTTTTTGCCAGCTTCTTCAATGGCTTCCAAAACGAATTTGGCAGGAATCGTAATAACTGCAGCATCAATTTCACCAGGGACATCCAGCAGAGATTTGTAACATTTGATACCCAAAATCTCTTCGGATTTCAAGTTGATCGGATAAATCTTGCCTTCATATCCACCTTCGATAATGTTTTTAATGACACTATGACCAATTTTGGTTGGATCTGATGAAGCACCTAAAACAGCAATTGATTTTGGACGCATAAGTCCATCTAAATATTGATTATCCACGCTAACTTCCTCCTCAAAAATTTTCAAATTTTACGAATAAGTTGATTGCTAATACGAATAAAATATTTTCATGCAACTCGGAGTGATAAAAAACAAAAAATCTCCCTTGAAATATTCATGGGAGTTGTTCAACCAAAAAGTGATATACCAATAATTATTTTCGAATCCACTAAATTCATTATTCTACTCTTGTATCTTTATAGTTTATCATAATATGGTTGTCTAACATCAAATTTTACGTATTTTTCGTCAAACAAATGTACTCAATAATGCGGTATTTTTATCATCAATTTAAACAATGAACTCCTGTTTCTAGCAGGAGTTCATTGTTTATTTTCTGAAATTTATTTTTTTAATGCAACCTCAATAATTTTATTCACCCTTTTTACTAAATCTACACTATTTGGCTGAACACCTTCAGCAAGCAAGGCGTTTTCAAAAAGCTGTTCAATTACCAGCTCTCGTACAGGATTAATGCCTTTAATTCCTGCAAGATTCTTTATGATTGGATGACTGGGATTGATTTCCAGAATTCGTTGCGGCGAGTCAAAATCTTTTTGTAAATAGCGATAAGCTTTTTGAATCTCTGGGCTGGGGCTGCCTTCAGAATCAACCAGCCTGACAGGTGATTCGACCAGTTTTTTTGTCGATCTAACTTCCTTAATTTTTTCACCAAGCGTCGTTTTGAAAAATGTAAGAAGCTCATTTAGGTCAACTTTCTCTACTTCTTCTTCCTCTTGAGCTTGTTTTTCCTCAGATTTTTTCTCAGGTAAATCCAAATCCTTTGAGGTCACATTGGTGAGTTCAAATTCTTTGTATTTATTTATTCGCATAAGAACAAATGGATCAATTGGGTCAGTGAACGTGATTACATCCAGATCTTGTTGTTTAAAAATTTCTAAATGAGGTGAATTGATCGCAGAATTTTCATCTTCCGCAATAATATAATAAATCTTTTTTTGGTCTTCCAACATTGCCTGAACATATTCATCGAGAGATAGCCAGGATGAATTCTTTTTGGTAGTTTTTACTTTCATGAGTGACAATAATTGATCATCATATTCAGATGTTGAAGCCAGGCCTTCTTTGATGAAGAATCCGAATTCTTTCCAAAAGGAATCATACTTTTCTGAATCTGTAGATTTCAGATTCTCGAGATAATCCAATACTTTTGATGAGAGAATTTTCTTAATTTGAGCAATAGCTTTTGTGGATTGGAAGGCCTCTCTCGATACATTTAATGGAATATCTTCAGAATCAACCACTCCCTGAATAAAGCGTAAAAACTCGGGGAGTAAATCTTTGGTAAACTCCTGGATCATAACTTTTCTTGCGTATAGTTTTAATCCATAATCCTTTCTATCAGAGAACAAGTTGGGTTCTGCAGTTGAAGGAACAAATAATAAGCCATACATTTGAATTGGTGCGTCGATGGAGAGATGTAAGTGTCCTAAAGGTTCATTAAAATCCAAGGTAAATTGATTATAAAAATCTTTATATTCTTCAGGTTTTACCAGATGGGGTTGTTGACGCCATATGGCTGTTTGACGATTGACCTGGTCTTCATTTTCATTGAGAAAAATTGGATAGGGAATATAGTCTGAATGTCTTTTGATTATTTGTCTGATGCGATAATCTTCTAAATATTCAGAGGCATCTTCTTTTAAGTGCAAAACGATATCTGTGCCGCGGGAATCCTTTTCACCTTTCTCAATTGTATAAGTTTCACCACCGTCAGATATCCAATGAATAGGCTGATCCTCTTTGTCAAAAGATCGGGATATGACTTCGATTTTATCTGATACCATGAAAGCTGAATAGAATCCCACACCAAATTGACCAATGATATTACTAAGATCGGATTCCACAGAATTTTCTGCAGCTTCTAGAAATTCTCGGGCACCTGAGTGGGCAATCGTGCCAAGATTTTGCATAATTTCATCCTGATCCATGCCAATCCCAGTATCAGAAATTATTATTGTTTTATTATCTTTGTTAATTTTGATGGTGATTTTAGGTTCAATATCTGGATCCAATACATCTTTATTCGTCAATAATTCAAAATTCAACCGGGAAATTGCATCAGATGCATTAGATACTAATTCCCTGAGAAAAATATCTCTTTCCGTATAAAG
>JACZIY010000434.1 GCA_014860845.1 Anaerolineaceae bacterium | reverse complement strand
CCACCAAAGACCGGGCAGGAGGTGCGTTTGGCCGGGAATGGGTAGGTTGCCAGGAGTTGGCCAGAATGTGGATCCCAGCGCTGGACGCAGGCACCATCCCAGAGCGCCAGCCAGAGCATACCATCCTTGTCGGTGGTCAATCCATCTGCTGCCCCGCTGCCTACCTGCAGGGTAAATGCCGTTCGTTGCCGGGATATATTGCCATGTTCCAGATCATAATCAAATGCCCAGACATCCTTTGAGTAGGAATCTGCCAGATAGAAGGTGCGATAATCCGGGCTCCAACCCAGTCCATTCGAAATCACCAACCCATCCAGCAGCTTACGCACCTTTATATCGCGATCCATGATGTAGAGTGATCCGGTGGGGGTACCATCCGGTGCGTTTTGCATGGTTCCGGTTAAGAAGCGCCCATAGGGGTCACATTTGCCGTCATTGAAGCGGTTTCCAGGTAGATCTTGTTCCACTTCAGCCAGGATTTGATAGGTGGGTTGTTCAAAATCAAAGTAAGCGATTTTTCGTTCGGGTGTAAATAGCAATCCGCTGTTATTACAAGCAACCACAGAGCCGATGGAAGAGAAATCCTTGCTCAGATCGATCCCCTGATTCTGCCTAGTGGCAGGGTTGTAGACGTAGATGGTTGCCCGGGGGATATCCACCCAATATAACACCTCGTGCTGGGCGTCCCAACTGGGACCTTCTCCGGTTAACGCTTTTTGATCTACCAGGATTTCAGGTTTGTTTATCAATGTTAAGCAGAAATTCCTTTATGTCTCGAATATGGTGTTCGTAATGTTCAAAAGTATTACCGGCAATAATCTCCACAGGAAACCATTCTTCTGGCATATTTTTGAAATAAATTGGGCTCTTCAGGGCTGCTTCTTCCAACCCATCGATCAGTTCTATTAATGCTGGCTGTAAATTTTCATACGTTGCGATGACTTGCAACCATGGGAGGTTGGCATGTAGTTCCTGGATCCTGGTATTGCGTTCATCAGTGCCTAATTCCCATAAAGGCGAACCCTGCAATTTCATTGTCTCAAGCATATTCACCATTTCAAGCTCGAACCAGCAGATATGGATGATGATATCTTTGAGCGTCATCACTCCAGCAATCATTGTGCGATCCCGATGTTCCTCAGGTACCTGCGCAATAAGATCCGATAAAATGGATCGGCTTG
>JACZIY010000433.1 GCA_014860845.1 Anaerolineaceae bacterium | reverse complement strand
ATCACGCCGCGTAACGGCAGGATTGAGCGCAGACCTGATCGAGTTTGAACGCCATAGGGAATGGGTTGAAGGGATCGGTCGTTATGCCGAACTGAGTGTGTATCGTCTTGCCCAAGCAAGCAGCGGGTATGTGCTGGTTGAAGAGATACTAAATGACCCACGTTTTCATCAGTACAAAAAATTCGATAATCGCTGGAAGCGTGAAGTCGAACAGCTTAAGCGTATGGCACGAGATGAGGACGAAAGCAGGTTCTATTACACTGGTATGGTCCAGGCAATACTGCTGGACCGCCTGGATCCTGATTGGAAAAGCCAGCTGTTTGAGCCAGGGATTTGGCTTGAAGACCTGTTGGCAGAAGCTTTGTCGATCACCAGTGAAATAAAGTAGAACAAATCCATAAGAAAGGGTCTCAGCAGATCTCTTTCAATGGAACAATTATTAAGTGAGTGGAAGTTCATTCTGGCAGCCATTGTGATAGCTGAGTATCCTTTTATCCTGAGCTACCAAATCATCGGCAGTTTTTGGCTACCAGCAGATGGGCATACTTAAACCAATGCCACCTCCAAACTGCTCGCTTATCACTTGCTAGGTCAGGCAATCCCACTAATAGAAAATGATCCATCTGACCTGATAGGAGGCATCTGGCACCTTATTCTGGAGCTGGTACTGTTCTTATCCATAAAAGAAAAACCGGGTGTGAGAGCTGGTCTCTTAGAAAAAACTGAGTCAAGTGAGTTTATAAACACATAGAGATCAATTAAATAAAAAGACACCCTTTCGAGTGTCATTTTTCAGGTAGCGGGGAGCGGATTCGAACCACTGACCTCCGGGTTATGAGTAATGCTCCTGAATCCGTGCCATTTGTGCGGCGGGCTTTGCAAATCAGCTAAACCAACGAACGCTGGATCTTGCTTGCCCGGCACGCAGCGATAGTTGATCAATTTCAGAATATTAACCTCTTACAATCGAACAGTCAAGCATTTTTGATAATTATATTGTTCTTCTCCCATACTTGACTCATAAAATTTCACTTACCGTACAAATTCAATAAGTGACCTACTGATTCGAAGCTGTGAGAATTGTTGTTTAACCAGTATATATGGGGGTAAGTAGTCTCTCTATCGCTAGATATGGCGGTTAAAGAGTTCAATAAGTATCATATTTTTAATAATTTTAACTGGGTTGCAGTAGTGTTGCAGTAGTGATAAGTTTTATGAGTTCTATTTTGAGCGTTTCGATTTCAAAGGGTGCAAAGGATGTAAAGAAATACCATATGCGTCTGTCAATATCAATCTACACATCTACACATCACAATTATTACTATATGGTCCTGGCCGCGCAATTAATATTAAGGTGCGTTTGCATTTACAAGAATATTATCTTCAAGCGATCAAAAGAGCATAACTTACTAAGAAAAGAGAAAACTGAAATCTGAAATAACTGATTTTGTGAGGGTAACCGAGCTGCTTATATCGTACTTAAGTGAAATTGTGCTTAGATTGTCCCGCAGTTCTGATAAATTTGTCCACTAATTCTATATTTCCCACTGTTTGATACTCAATTTGTACCTCGGTTTAGCCACATTGTAGTGCAATAAAAAGCAATCCGGATATCTATAGGTGAATATCTTTGTATTTCTTGAATTTTTCCGCATAGGAGATTGTTCGTACTTTATCTGGAATGAAGATTCTGTCTTCGTGGATCAAACTAACACATCCATCTGCAATGGACGAAAATTTCCCACAAGCCGTCATAGCAAGGATTATCGCACCAAGACCACCGCCTTCTGAGGTTTGAATCGTGTGCAGTGTAAGGCCGGTTACATCAGAAAGTAATTGTAACCATTCAGGTGATTTTGAGCCACCTCCTATCACACGGGCGTCACTCAACATAATTCCACATTCGTTTGCTGTCTTAAGACAATCAAGTAGAGAGAAACATACACCCTCAATGACAGCCTTGGTCATCTGTTTTTGTCCTAAGGAAGCATTCAGTCCGTAAAAGATGCCTTTTGCACTAGGATCGTTGATAGGGCTGCGCTCTCCCATTAAATATGGAAGAAAGATCAAGTCATTGATCGGCAGGGTAGAAATGCCTGCAAATAACGAATCGTAATCAGTCTGGCCAAGCACGTCTTCGATCCACCATTTGATTGATCCCCCACAGCTTAGTGTCACTCCCATCAAGTGGAACTGACCATTCGCGTTCCGGAAAGCATGAAGGCGTCCATGATTCTCTGCAGGATAGTTTTCAGAGTTGATAAACAGAACTCCAATCGTTCCCAGTGAGATGGACACCTGGCCATCATTTACTGTACCTGTGCCAATTGCACCCATCGACTGATCGCCACCTCCGATGATGACCTTGGTATCCAGCGAAAGGCCACAGTCTGCGTGAACCATACTAATTATGTCGAGGCTTTCATGAATCATTGGCAATTGATCTTCTCGGATGCCGAGGATATCAAGCATTACCTGGGACCAGCAACCCTTTTCCAGATCATAGAACAATGTACCTGAGGCATCTGAAACATCCGTTACATGCTTCCCAGTAAGGCGGTATACCAGGTAGTCTTTAGGCAGCATTATCTTGCTAATACGTGCAAAGTTTTCTGGTTCGTGTTTTTTAAGCCATAACACTTTTGGAGCAGTGAAGCCAGTTAGCGCGATATTGCCAGTCCAGTCCACGACCGGAAAGTTATTGAGATATTCGCATTCATCGTTTGTTCGACCATCATTCCACAGGATCGCTGGACGGATGATCTCATCTCTCTCATCCAAAACCACTAGTCCATGCATTTGTCCCGAAAAAGACAATGCTTCAATTCGCTTCAGATCGTTCTGATGGCTGAGAACTTTAAGACAATGGAAAAATCCATTCCACCAATCTGAGGGTTCTTGCTCTGACCAATTTAGTTGAGGGAAGTAATTGGGATATGTTGCAGTGGCTGAATCGACAATAGTACCTTCATGGTTTGCCAGAAGCAGTTTTATTGAGGAGGTTCCTAAATCGACACCTAGATACATATACTTATCCAAAAAGAACTTCGTTTAATACAGACTCGAGGTACTCCTGCCGTCCGCTATCAACTTGAATATCTTCGTGAGCAAGTGCGTAAGTGTAAAGCTCATCTAAATTGGTTGTTCCTTCAATTATCTTTTTACCAATACCATTGTTGTAACTTGCATAACGAGCTTTGATAAATTCATCTATACGTCCGTCTCGAATCAGTTTGTCTGCCAATCGGAGTCCGAGTGCGAAACTATCCATCCCGGCAATAAATGAGAGTAAAATATCTTCAAATGTGTTGCTTTGCCGTCGTGTTTTTGCATCAAAATTCAATCCACCAGTAGTGAATCCACCAGCTTTCAGAACTTCATACATGCACAGTGTTGTCTCATAAACATTCGTTGGGAATTGGTCGGTATCCCAACCAAGGAATAAATCTCCCTGATTTGCATCGATCGAACCAAAAGCACCATTAATTAAAGCAGAACGCAGTTCGTGCTGGAATGTATGACCTGCAAGGGTTGCATGATTTGCTTCAATGTTCAATTTGAATTCGTTTTCGAGACCGTTTTTTCGAAGGAAATTCATACAGGTTGCTGTGTCGAAGTCATACTGGTGTTTTGTGGGTTCCTTTGGTTTGGGTTCAATATAGAACGCACCGGTGAACCCAATTTTATGCTTGTAATCCACTGCCATTTGCATGAAGCGTGCAAGGTTATCAATCTCGAATCCCATATCGGTGTTAAGTAATGTGTCGTAACCTTCTCTGCCACCCCAAAAAACATAACCTGCTGCTCCGAGTCGTTTTGCTGTGTCAAGACCCCATTTAACCTTAGCAGCGGCTAAAGCAAAAACTTCTGCATTAGGGCTCGTCGCTGCACCCGCCATGAATTTTTTATCACTGAAATTGTTGGCTGTATTCCAAAGGAGTTTCTTACTGTGTTTCTTTTGCAGAACCTCGAGATAATCGATCATCTCGTTCTGATTTTTTATGCTTTCGGAAAGAGTTACACCCTGCGGTGCGATATCGGCATCATGAAAACAGTAATAATCGATCTGCAGCTTATCCATTAGGTTGAAAGCAAAATCTGCTTTGGCCTGATACTGCTCGACACCTGTTTTCCCAAAGTTTTTGTCCATGGTATCGTTACCGAACATATCTGTACCGCCTGCATCTATTGTGTGCCAATAGCACATAGCAAACTTTAACTGATCTCGCATGGATTTGGTTGCTATCAACTCATCTGGATTATAGAAGCGGAAAGCAAACAGGGAATCGGATTTGGGATTGTACACGACCTTTTTAATACTCGCATATTTTTCCATTTGACTTATCCTTAATTTATTTTCAAGTATTTGTTCCTTTGTTTATTTATCATTCCCCTATTATAGAAAGGGTCTAGCTAAATATACTTTCTGTATATCCATTAGGTTCGATTTTTTACGTAACGCTTAATCCTTTATGAACGTTTTTATCTCTTCTCAAGATTATACGTCGAATAGGTTTTGCCAATTTATCCAACAGTTTATTTATCCGCAAGGGGTGTAGGAGGTTATAAAATTGTGATAACCTACGAGTCCTACAATCCATCTTTCGAAAAACCTTAAGAGCCATATGCTCGGTTGTGTCATAAAATCACTCTTCGAGATTCCAGCCGCCAACTCCTTTTTCTTGCAAGAAAAAAATCTGCAGCAAAGCGAGGCTCATGAGGATTACACTTAACCATGAGATGCTTGACCAACCCCATCGGTTGAGAATATAGGAGGCGACAGTTGGGAAAATTACTACTGCAATGCCAACAGCAATCATAGAGAACGCCATCGCGGAAGCACGCTGGTCAACTTTTGTGACATCTGTTATGATTACTCGCGTCATTGTCAACATCGTAATAAAAGCTGCACCCATTAAGAATAATAAAATAAATATTAAGACTGCTGAAGCAACCTGTGGGATCAATGCGGCGGTCAATGTACCGACTACCCCTGCCATTAATAGTGGCTTTTTTCTTCCCAATCGATCCCCTAGGTGACCAGATGGTATGGCAGCAACAACCATTCCCAACCCCATCGCTGCGACCATTATTGCGCCAGTAGTTAATGAATATCCCTTTGCGACAAGTATGTAAGTTAATAATGGGATAATGGACATTCTTGTTCCCTGGAAACAAAATGTGATCCCAATCGATGCCACCATCGGATATGTAAATAAACCTGATTTTGATCTCTGGTTCAAGCTTCCGTGATTTGATTCTGGCGTACTGAATTCACTTTTGATCTCAGGATAATATTGATATGGTTTTCGTGCCACCTCAAGGGGTTCAGGTTTCAGGTGGTGCATTATCCATGCGGCTATGGCTACAAGCCCACCCATAACAAACCATGGAGTTGAAAGCTTGTCGAGATTTATTGCAGTCGCCGCATCGCCTATCAATCCAACAAGGTAAGGTCCTAAAACCACTCCGACTGCAATGACGCTATTCATGATTCCCAGTCCCTCGGCTCGCCTTGCAGGAGGGAAAATGTCTCCTCCAATAAGATAGGCCATTTGAGCAATCCCGCTACCCAATCCCAGAAGTAATAGTCCAAGTGTAATAAGCAATTGAGACTCAATTGGTATTGAGATTCCAATCAGGAATAAACCAGTTGCTTCCACCAGTGCTCCAGAAAAAAGAACTGGCTTTCGACCGTACCTATCCATCCATCTTCCAGTGGGTAGTGAAATTGCTAACTGGCCGAAGGCGAACGCAGTTGTTGAAGCTAATCCAAAGATCTGATCTGTTCCTGTGATCCTTTGAGCAGATAAAGCACCTAAAACAAAAATCGCTTCGAAACCAGCTGTAATGCAAATTTGAAATAAGATCGCCTTATGGAAAGTTCCAGATAATTGCGACGGAAGTACTGTTCTCTCCCCAAAGAAGGAGCTTCTAACCTTTGCAATGGAAGAACTTAGATTTCTCATTTACCCTTAAATTTTGTCTTTCTTTGATTGGTATATTATTAGAATTTTATTCGAACAGTTTCGATCTTATAAGGTTCAAGATCGGTTGCTAACCTGCCATTCACAATTTCCAACCTGTTTATGTCATATTCGATAATATCGGTCTCGTATGCTTCTGTCAGGGGAAGGAAAGTTTCAAAAGTGGTTTTTCCCTGTAACCCACCGGCTTCGTAGCATCGTACGATAATCCCTTCACCATCTTCTGCTTTCTTGACCCAGGTTGGGATTACGTTCATACTCTCACACGCGATAAAGCAAATGCTTTCGGGTAAATTGCGATCAAGATTACTGAGGCGGCTTTTTACTTGCTCCATTTGTAAATGAGGAAACTGGTCCAAGTTTTCATAATGAATAAAATAGAAGAAGGGAGTTTGAAATTCTATACCGAAACGGGATGATGCGACAGGATCAAAACTACCTGAATCAATCATTACACTAAATTTATATATGTGTTTACCAGTTTGATCCCATCGAACTTCAGGATTATCTGGTCGAATTGCTTTGGTACCAGTTTCTTTTGCTTGAATGTTTATCGTGTCCAGATTCAATTTTCTGAGAAATTCCAGGTGATCATGACAGCTATAAGTTGTTTTGATCAGGATCGGTTGCACGAGCATTTCTTGGTTAATCGACTTGATGCGATTCCTGAACTCAAAGGGAATGACCTCGCTCGCGAGAGTTATGCCAGCTTGTTTTCCTCCTACATGCAACCAATCGCGCACACCCCTGATACTTGGATGGATCTTCGTCCAGCTAGGATTTTCGGCAAGATATCTGGAATGCCCAAAGGGAACGCCATAATCCAATTTGGTTTCATTGTTGAAAACAAATGGAAAGGATTGCATTAATTGCAGGTCTTTTTCACCATGCCATTCAATTTCACTCTCAATATCGAACCTTTGAAGATCTCGATAGAAAATGAAATTTTGTCGCCGGAAACACCCTTTAAAGTCTCCTTCCACAGTCCAAACTGCTCGAATAGGACCATTTTCGGAGAGCCAGGCTTTTGACCTGTATTGACTACTTCTCCAATATTTTCCAGTAAGGTGTTCATCTTCATCATGTGCGGTGTTTTCAACGGTGACCAGTTCACCAAAATGAAACTCAGAACATGATAGTAGTTCTTCTCCATTGAGTTTATTTTTAATACTGACCAGATAACCGGATACCGGATCTACTGAGAAAACGAACCACTGATTTTCATATGTATGTTTATTAACTCTGCTAAAGATCTGGTTGGTAATCTCCTGTGGTTTTTCATTAATTACGTAAAGTGTCTCATACCCTAGCGCGGGTAGTTTCATGCAGACAAGAAGGACACAATCCTTGATGGAGTTATCGTCGTAGCAGGTAAGCGATTTTTCCTGGTATGGTATTTCTGTGCCATGACGATCAACGATTTTTATCGAGTTAAATTCTCCCCTTCGAAAATGCAACTCAATCTCAATGACATTTTTTCGAGTCCATAAGATTGAGTTGAAAACCAGGACAGGAATCCCTGTTTGCTGAAAGTTTACATTTAAGGCGATCTCCGCTAGGGATTGGTTTAATACATTATCCACTAGAACACGCGCAGATTTGATCTTGGTTAACTTCACTGCATCTGAAATGTTTCCGTTGCGTCCGCCAGAATTATGTTCATTAGCGAAGAGGCGGTTTTCCCAAATTTTTTCAAGCAGGCTATTGGGATGTTCATAACTACTATTTAGGATTGATACTACTGCGCTAAATGCTTCCGCGGCTGCCTGGCGGGGCTCTAACTGTCTTTCGCCCATCACCCGCTCATTCTGAAATGATCCAATCGTGTCCCACCAATTTGGGCTTTCACCGTTTATTTGGGGTAAAGAAGTTCGATCAATTCGCTCGAAAAACTCTTCGGTTGTTACTAATTCCATCTTCGGATGATTGAATTTCTCATTCCATTGTTTGATGTTTTTTGTCACATCCAGAGTTGGTCTCTCAATATCGGTTCCATCTGCGATCAAGATGACTTTCGGGAGCTGATAATGATTCAAATGACCTGCAACGTCATTTAAGAAACCGGGGAGGCGGTCCATCAGTACGTTAAAGGGTTCTCGAAAACCTAATTGTCTTCCAATTCCATAACCTCCAGGGGTAAAACAAGTCACAACTTCACTCTTATCTGGGGCTGCCCATCGGAAAAAACAAGGACCGTTATATCCGCTGTAATCATGTTCAAATAAATTAAATTCTTTCCAGATAACAAAATAAGGGACCCCGGCACGGGTTAAAATCTGGGGCAATTGCATAGTGTGACCGGGACAATCCACATTCCACACAACTTTAGCGTCAATATTGAATTTCTCCTTAAGCCACCTTTTTCCAAGGTACAACTCTCGGATCAGACTCTCCCCACCTGCTGTCAATTCGGTTGGTCCCAGGTAAAAAGCACCACACTCAAAAAAACCTCGTCTTATCAAGTCGATGATTTTTTCTGTCGATTCTGGATTTCTCTCAAGGTATATCCGCAAGTAAAAAGCATGTTCCATGCTAAAACGAAATCCGGGAGAAAGTTGTTGGAATCGAAGCAGATCATCGATACATGCCATACAGGCATCAATGCAATAATCGGGTATTTCTGGCCAGCAAAGGTCAGCGTGCGTGTGAGGAACGACAAGTACTGAAAATTTCTCTTGAGTATCTGGGTGGTTATTCCCGTTACTTAAAAACTTGATTGCATTAATTCCTTCAGCCACAGAGGACTTGCCAAGATAGACACCCAGATGGTGGTTTTTTTTATTGTCTTTTCCCATAGAGACCTTTCCTCAGTGAATTCTGTAATCGAACGCAATGCTCAAATTGGAGGAATTGTTTGTTGTCAGATTTTTTATCAATTTAATTGCCAATCGAGAGTCGTTGTTTTCAATCAGAGACTGTGACCCATTTGCGACTAGCAGCAGATTCAAGCACAGCATCTACAACAGCCTGAGAACGTTCTCCATCTTTGAATGTGGGTAATAAACACTGGGGATTTCCCCGGATGGCTTGAATGAAGGAGAATGCCTGATCATAACGGAATCCGACATTACACTCGTGGTCGATTACCCGTCGCGATGTTTCTGCCTCTTTTAGAAATGTTTCAGGAACTGGCATGGAATACAAGTGACCATCATTATATGGATGACCGGGGAAAACCTGAAGATTGAATGGATCCTGAAGATGATAGATTGCGCTACCCTTAGTGCCATTAACCTCTACTGATTGAAACTCGTTTTTTCCACAACCGCGTCCAGGAACTAAGCGAGAAACTTCAAACACACCTGTCGCGCCATTACTAAATTCTGTGATAAAGCCTGAAGCGTCATCTACATCGCAATCCTCATAACGAGTTGTACCAGCAACTTGCCTTTGGGGTAAAAAGGTCTTTGTCCACCCGGAAACAGCCTTGATTTCTCCTACAAGGAGACGTGCGAAGTCGATGAGGTGAGGACCGATATCGCCGAGTGCTCCGGCACGACCTGCTTGCGCGCTTTTAGAGCGCCAACCAAGGAATATATCCGGGACTTTTTGAAGATATTGGGCGCGAAAATGACGGATCTCTCCTAGTGTCTTACTATCAATCAAATACTTCAAATAGCGCATCGCTGGTGCAAAACGATAAACAAACGAAACAGCATGGATGAGATTTGACTCCTCTGCAGCTTTTAACATTTCTTTGCTTTCAGCCAGGGTTAAACCCAATGGTTTTTCACTTAATACATTTTTTCGATTTTCAAATGCTTCCAAACAGATCGGCCGGTGTAAATAATTGGGGGTGGCAATGACCACAGCGTCGATCCTTGAATCAGTGATTACCTCTCGAAAATCTGTTGTCACATTGGGGATACCGAACATTTCAGCAGTGGTTTGTGCAATTTCCTGATCAGCATCGCAAGCAACCAAAACCTCTACCTCATGGCATAATTGGAAACCGGGCACATGGATGAAACGAGTTATTGCACCACTACCGATTAGCCCGATATTTATTTTTTTCTCAACAGTCATCATTAATCTCCAGGCTATGAAAAAGTATATTTATTGGATTAAGTGATATTCGTTCAATAAATCTTTGGGAGTAATGAATTCGATATTGACTCCTGAGTTCTCTCGTGATTGAACTCCATCCATGAAATTCTTTAATCCAGCCCCTTCGCGAAGAAGCGGCGCACCGTTTTTAGTAAGGTTATGATCGATCCAAAATACATTGGAGTGGAAGGTTGTTGCGAAATAATACAGGTGGGTTGGATCGTTATCAGCTAATTGCGCCTCAACTGTCCGGTCTAATCGAGCCAAGGCTTCATCTGGTTGTTCACTGCGCGGGGTGTTTCGCGGTGAATCTGCTGTAATCATCCCGTTAAAGTCTATCTTTAATAGGCGAACTCCATCACCATAATCTGCTTCATAGGCATATGGGCAGGCGCAATCGGGATTAATCGTTTTTGGTCTTCCCTGCCAATGTCCGTCAAAATCCTCAAATGAAACCCTGTATCCTAACGTATATGCGGTGTGATCAATATAGTATTCTGCTTCCTTGGAATCCATTGGCGGAGACACGTTTTTATGACCACCAGTATATGTTAATCCGCCATTTACTTTTCTTCCATTAATATGAACACGTTCCGCAAAGCAATGCATATCTGCCATCCTTCTCCAAATACCTCCGGGATTTGGTGGAGAGGCATACCAACAATAGCCAGTTCCTGCGTAATAGATATCGTGTGTTTGGATCCCAAACTCACAGCCAAATGATAAATAATCATATTTCCTGAAAAGTTTTCCACCATATTTTGAGTCCCCTTCGGTGTGCCAATAACTTCCGACAGGTTCAATAAAGAGTCTTGGAGGTTTTCCCAATGTGTCAGAAAAAGATTGCAATGTCTCATGCATCAATTCGGTTCCAGATACATCGATCTCATAAGTGCAATAATCTAATTTTTGGCCGGGTTCCGGCAATCCTCCTGTCTGATAGGTAAGATCTCCGCAAGGTGGGCTTCCCTCTGGTTCTGATTCATCTCCTTCCACATGGGTCATAAGGATGATCTTTAATGGACGGTCTGACGGTAGTTTTCGTTCTCTTTTCATATTGGTTCTCCTAATATTCGAATTTGTTCAAAAAATTCTTAGCCATTTTCAGACCGTGTTTTATTTCTTCGTCGTTCTTGTTCCAATAACGATCCTCGTGTTCGATGCCGATTGGACCGGTGTAACCAATTTCCCGCAATATCGTGAAAAACCCTGCCCAGTTCATCTCTCCCCATCCAGGTAGTCGGTAATGCCACCAATTTTCACCATAAATACCTCTATCAGCAAGGATATCTTGATGAACTTCACAATCTTTCGCGTGAGCCCAATAGATACGATCACCGAATTCTTTCATTGCCTTGAGATAGTCCATCCGCTGCCAGATGAAGTGAGAAGGATCGATGGTCAATCCAATATGCTTTGAAGGGACCAAGTCGAAGAGTTTCCGCCACAATTCTGGAGTATGTGCCAGGTTTCCACCAGTAGGCCACCAGTTTCGTTGAGCGCAATTTTCCATCGCAAGGTAGACCTTATGTTTCTCGGCATGGATTGCAAGGGGGGTGAAGACATCCTGGAATAGTTTGAGATTATCCTCAATCGATTTGTTGGGATCTTTACCTGCAAAAATGTTAATGACACCAATCCCCAATTCAGAAGCAATTTCGATATCCCGGGTTAGAAGTGAAGCTACAGCTTTTCGATCCTCGTTATCTCCAAATAGAAAGTTACGAGCGCGACCTAAAGCAAAGATCCTAACCCTCGGATATTTTGAAATTATTTTTTTTACAAAATCAAGGTCGTCCGGGCAATCATCAAGTTCGATACCTGAAAAACCATTAGCATCAGCCCATTTGAATAACTCTTCCAGCTGTGTCTGTTTGAAATACCAGGTTAAAAAACCAATTTCCATGTTGAGCTCCTTTGAAACAAGAAAATGGATAAAGTTAATTACTTTCCGCCCAATCCAGTCATCGATAATCCTTGTAATAGGTTTTTTTGGGCTAAGAAAAATACGATAATGCAGGGTAATGCATAAGCTAAAACTGCAGCCATTGCTTCGTGGTAATTTGTATAGTATTGGCTGGGCAATGAAGCTAATGCCAAAGCGAAAGTCTGCTTGGAAGGTGTTTGGATGTAGATTAAAGGTCCAATATAATCATTCCAATGAAGTAGAAAACTTAGCACCCCCAATGTCGTCAGGATAGGTTTTGAAAGAGGAAGGAGAATAGACCAGTAGATCCTGAATGAACTGGCTCCATCAATGCGCGCGGCGTCATCGAAATCCATCGGGATTGTCATAAAAAATTGACGTAATAAGAAAACGCCAAAAGCATTGACAGCAAACCATTGGGGAACAAATAGAGGGAGCAAGGTGTCGTACCAGCCCAGCCACTTAAAGAGGACGAAATTTGGAACTAAAAGAATTTGTCCAGGAATCATCATTGTGATCAATAGTATGAAAAATAGAACATCCCGGCCGCGGAATCGCATCCTGGCAAATCCATATGCCACCAATGATACAGAAACCAGGTTCCCTAATACGCCTAAAGAAGTAACAATTATGGTGTTCATCAGGTAACCCAGGTATTTTGTAGAAGCAAAGGCATTCACAAAATTCTCGAAGTGAAGAGGCCATGGGAAGAAATTATGTGGTACCCGAACCGCATCTTCTGCAGTTCCCAATGCCGTCGATAAAAGCCAGGCAAATGGGATTAAGAAAATCGCTCCGCCTATCGTGAGCAAAAGATAAATAGGAATCTTGTTTTTTGTTTGCCTTTTAAGGCTGCCAATTGTTGGGAAGCGATTGTTTTTTTGCATATCTATTTACCCCGAAGTTCACCTTCATAATAAACCCAGGCCGATGATGAGCGTATTACCAGCAATGATATGGCTACGATGATGAGAAACAGGAGCCAGCCTAATGCTGATGCATAACCGGCTTTATAGAACCTAAAAGCATTTTGGTAGAGATAGAGCATATAGAACTGGGTGGACCGGACCGGACCGCCGCCTGTCATGATGAAAGCCTGCGCGAAAACCTGAAAAGAGCCGATAATTCCCATAATGATGTTGAAAAAAATGACGGGAGACATCAGAGGAATTGTTATCTTTGAAAACATCGAGAAAAAATTTGCTCCATCGACTTTCGCTGCATCGAAATACTCGGAATTAATATTTTGTAATCCAGCCAGATAGATGATCATCCCTCTTCCAAATCCCCACAGGCTCATGATCACGAGGGCAAATAATGCCCATTTAGGATCAAACAGCCATGCAGGTCCAGTAATACCAAATACCTTAAGAACTTGATTGAGAATACCGAATTTGGGATTCAAGATCCAGATCCAAAGTATGGATACGGCAACTGGTGGAAGGATTGAAGGAAGATAAAATAAAGTTCTAAACACATTCAAGCCTCGACCACGAAAATTAAGTAATAATGCTATTCCAAAGGAAAGAATGAATTCCAACGGTAAAGACAATGCCGTGAAAACAAACGTGATTTTCAATGTGTACCAGAAAAGGGGGTCGTTTTTTAAGGCTTCTGTATAGTTTTGAAAACCGATAAACTCGGGTTTGCTGACGTAATCGTATTGGGTAAGACTGAAGTAGATGGAAAGAATAATCGGCACAACTAGAAATAGAACTATAC
>JACZIY010000432.1 GCA_014860845.1 Anaerolineaceae bacterium | reverse complement strand
TCGCTGGCACCACTGCCGTTCACACCCGTTTCGATACGAATAGTGGTCAGTCTTATAATTTTGATCATTATTATTTTGCTCATGACGACCAACTATATTCAATTGTCATTCTGCACACCAGTGGCAAGGAAGATTGGGATTTATACAATCACTTCCTGGATAGTTTTGAATTTTACCAGTAGCTACTTTCGGTAAAGTGCCGCTTTTTCCCCTCGCTGGGAATAGAATTCCAAGGTTTTTCAAACCTATATCTGATACAAATGGTTCCCTTTTGAAACTCTACAATAATGCCTAAATTGGTTTGGGTGTTAGGCTTAACACCCAAACCCAACTTTCCACCGCATTCTCTATCAACATAATCGCACACTCCATATTTGTAAATTCGTGTTTTTATTCGTGGACGGCATATCCCAACCCTTACGTACACCACCCACTCAGAACACCGACCAGCATTGCCGTCAACCCGCGGGGGAGTCTGGCCAAACGCCCCTACTCCAGCACAAAAAATTAAGATTATAATTAATATGATGTTGATCGCATCGCACCATCAAATGCCAATTATGGGTTATTTTACATTTATCACAGATTGCGTGGATCATTGACATTCGATTGACATCGTCTTATAATCTCTCGCTTTGTGAGATGGGATTGTAATGTAGACAATTCCAGGACTAGGTAAATATGAATTTAGATGATAAAAACGGGACTACCGTTCAGGTTCGAAGCACGGATTTTAAACCTCGGCGCAGTTTGACAAATTGGCTAATCGGGAAGCCTTTACAGACAGCAGATGCACCTCACCAAACGATCGGCAAATTGATCGGTCTGGCTGTTTTTTCTTCGGATGCGATGTCTTCAGTGGCATATGGTCCGCAGGAATTGATGATGATGCTGGCTGCTGCTGGGATGGCATCACTTTCCTATTCGCTTCCATTGGTACTTGGTATTGTCGGTTTATTAACCATTTTAACCATTTCATATGAGCAAACAATTCATGCTTACCCTGATGGCGGTGGTGCGTATATCGTTGCCCGGGATAATATCGGTGAAGTGCCAGCGCAAATAGCTGGAGCAGCACTATTAACCGATTACATTCTTACTGTAGCTGTTTCTATATCAGCTGGCGTTGCACAAATTGTATCTGCATTTCCGGAAATTTTTCGTTGGCGAGTGGAAATTGCTGTCTTCTTCATTATGTTCATCATGATTATCAATTTACGTGGTGTGAAAGAATCGGGAATAACCTTTGCCATTCCAACCTATTTCTTTGTGATTGTGATGTATTTGACCATTGTTGTGGGTCTATTTCGTTATTTTTCAGGAACACTCGGTCTGGTTACAAGTCCACCAGAATTAACCATTCTGGCAGAACCGCAAGCTTTAAGTTTATTTTTGATTCTGAAGGCTTTTGCCAGCGGAACTGCTTCGGTAACCGGAGTGGAAGCAATTTCAAATGGCATCACGGCCTTTCGTGAACCTCGCAGTAAGAATGCTGGTACTACATTAATTTTCATGGCAATGATTTTGGGATCCATGTTAATCGGTGTCACCTTCTTAGCAGGAAAAGTGGCCGCCATCCCTTCTGAACACGAAACATTGGTCTCACAAATAGCCAGAACCGTTTTTGATGGACGTGGAATTCTTTATCTTGCCACAATTGTGGGTACAACTATCATCCTGGTGATGGCTGCCAACACCGCCTTTGCTGATTTTCCCCGTCTGGGCGCGCTGACAGCAAAAGATGGATTCTTGCCACGCCAGCTCACCTATCGCGGCAGCCGTCTGGTCTATTCGCGCGGGATTGCAGCTCTGGCTATCATTGCATCCATTTTGGTTATTATCTTTCAAGCCAATGTATCAAGATTGATTCCCTTATATGCCATTGGTGTATTTCTTTCATTCTCCCTCTCACAAGGGGGAATGGCACATCGTTGGTGGAAAAGTGGACATTTAAAACCAGGGGAAGAAAAAATTGAACCAGGATCTGTAGTTCGATATGAAAAAACCTGGTTATTCAAAATGATTATCAATGGTTTTGGGTCTATTGTGACATTCTTTGTCATGATCATTTTCGCTGTGACCAAATTTGCAGACGGTGCATGGGTGGTCGTTATTCTCCTTCCCGTCCTGGTTCTCATTTTCCTTTCAATCCACCGTCATTATAAAAACCTGGCTGCCCTTCTTTCGCTGGAAAAATATGTCGGTCAGCAACATATCGGCCGACATCGAGTGATTGTTCCTATTGCGAGTGTTCACCGTGGTACTTTAAAAGCCTTGAAATATGCTGAATCATTATCCAAGGATGTTACCGCTATACATGTTTCTATTGATGAAGATGAAGCTGCTAAGCTTCAGCAAAAGTGGGAAATTTGGGGTGATGGTGTTCGTTTGGTCATTTTGGAATCCCAATATCGTTTGATGATTGAGCCTATTCTCGATTACGTTACTGAGTTATCCAATAATCGTTTGGAAAATGAAATGATCACCATTGTAATCCCTCAATTCATCCCCAAACGCTTCTGGACAAATGCTCTGCATATGCGTACTGCAGATACTTTACGCAAAGTTTTGATGGGACAAAAAGATATCGTTATCGTAGAAGTACCCTATCAGGTTAATTAGAAAAAGGATAATATGAAAGTTATAATTGTCGGTTGTGGGCGGTTAGGATCAGAGTTGGCGCAATTACTTTTCCATCATGGGAATGAAGTTTCCATCATCGATCTGGAAGAGTCAGCTTTCGAAATATTGAAACCGGATTTTCGTGGACATTTGGTGACTGGAGATGCCCTCAGTCAGGATGTTTTGAAACGCGCAGGGATTGAGACAGCAGAGGCAGTTGCAGCTGTGACCAGTAATGATGCCATTAACCTGGTGATTGGAAGAGTCGCCAAAGAAATCTATAATATTCACAATGTGGTTGCCCGTAATTTCGAACCCAGCGTGGGGGAGGTTTTTGAACTTTTTAACCTCGAAACGATCAGCGGGACCAGTTGGGGCGCTTCGCGACTCGAAGAAATGATCCTTAGCGAGCAATTCAAGGTGGTTTATTCCTTTGGAGATGGTGCCGTGGATTACTATCAGGTGATCGTTCCGGAGAATTGGATTGGCAAGAAAGTAGCTGATTTGGAACAGACTCCTGGACAGTCTCTGCTGGTATCAATTACCCGTTATGGAAAATCATTTATTCCCAGCATGGAGGATGTTTTGAAAGCGGATGACCATTTACATTTCAGTGCCACCCATGAAGGCATTAAAACCTTGAGACAGCGGTTCGGTATCACCCAGCAGGAGGTCTGATATGTTTGTTATTATTGCCGGTGGAGGACGTACCAGTACTTATTTAGCACGCAATCTTCTTAAACAGGACCATACCGTGCGGGTGATAGAATCCCGACCAAAAGTGATAACCAGTTTGCACAAAGAACTACCTACAGAAGTGGTTATTGAAGGTAATCCTTTGGATCCTTCTATCTTCCAGTATGCCAGACCCGAAAAAGCACACGTCTTTGTGGCAGTCACCACCAATGACGAAGAAAATTTAGTGCTGTGTTACATGGCACGCACGAAATACAATATCAACCGCACCATTGCCCGAGTAAATAATCCTCGCAATGCCTGGTTATTCAATCCTGTTTTTGGGGTGGATGTACCGGTTAATCATGCTGAGATTATGTCCAGCCTGATTGAAGAGGAAATGTCTTTGGGAGATGTGATGACTTTGTTGAAATTACGCAAAGGAAATTATGCTCTGGTGGAAGAAAAGATTCCCCCAGGAGCCATAGCCATCGGTCAGGCTATCAAAGATTTGAATTTACCGGAACAGTGTGTTCTGGCTGCCATTTTCCGACAAGGTGAGGTTGTAATGCCACATGGAAATACAGTGTTTGAGGTGGGCGATGAAGTTCTGGCCATCACAGACAATGAAGGAGCAGAACAATTCCAAAAAGTATTCTCAGATCTAAACGCCTTGAATGGGAAAAACAATTAAGCTTTTAAGAAATTGAGCTGTTCAGCTATTAGGAATTTTAGAAAATATAACCATCATGTAGGGGTGTTTGGCCAAACACCCCTACATATCATACAATAAACCCGATCATCGCAATCTACACGATCAACATTTGTATATTCGTGTCCTATTCGTGGACGGCACACCAATCCGATCAGGACAAAATTCATATTGACATGGGATGTAATCAAAGGTATGATAGCAACCTTTGGAGAATTTAATACAAAATAGATGAACAATAGCATTTTCGTTTTGGAATTACTGCTGCATTGTGCCTGCTCACC
>JACZIY010000431.1 GCA_014860845.1 Anaerolineaceae bacterium | reverse complement strand
GTACAGAACTCTGTGGGCTCTTCCTGATAAGAAACGCGAACCATATACAACGTCTGCCAGACCTTCTTTTAGAGGTTTTATAAGCTTTTTTAAGTCCTTTGGATCATACTCAAGATCAGCATCTTGGATCGCGACAAAATGGCCTCTCGCTTTTTCGATTCCTGCACGAATAGCTGCTCCTTTCCCACTGTTCTTGGATTGCCTCAATACTAATATTTGCGGATATCTTAAAGCCAATTGATTCGCTACCTCATAACTTCCATCTGTCGAGCAATCGTCGACTATTATGAGCTGCAGTTTTAATTCATCATCTTCGATGTCCAGAACTTTCGAAATACAGCTTTCTAAAGTATTTTCTTCGTTATAACATGGCACTATGACTGAAACTAAGTTCATTAATGGTTGGTTTCCTTCAGTTTTTTTTCTTTGCAGAAAAAAATTATTATTACTGATCAAAAATTTATTTTTTTACTGCAATCGCTTCAATTTCTATACAGGCGTTTTTCGGTAAAGCTGCAACTTGAAAGGCAGATCTGGCAGGTGGTTCATTTGTAAAATATTCGCCATAAATCTTATTCATTAATGGAAATTCTCCAATGTCTTTTAGAAATACGGTAGTTTTTACGACTGAATTTAAATCTGAACCAGATGATTTTAACACTTCTCTTAAATTTTTTAAGACCTGGTGTGTTTCAGCTTCAATTCCTCCATGAACCAATTCACCAGACACTGGATCAAGGCCTAACTGACCTGAAGTGAAAATATAAGTATCAGTCTCAATAGCCGCTGAATAGGGACCAATTGCTTTAGGAGCTTTTTCGGAAATGATTACTTTTCTCATTTTCTGTTCCTTTAATTATCTGTCTGACAATTATACCTTGCAATTAAAATCACACTGGATCTGGAAAAAAATCAAATTAATAATGAAGACTTCCAGATTCGCTCGTTATGCGTTTTCTGAAGACCCAATAGGTCCAGGTCTGATAAGCGATAACAATTGGAACAAAAATGAGGGCAATTATTGTCATAATTCTTAATGTATACTCGCCGGATGCACTATTCATAATTGTTAAGTTATAGATTGGATCAATGCTTGAAACCAGGACACGTGGGTAAAGTATCAGAAAAATAGTACTAGCAGAAAAAATTATCGCCAGACAATTCATAAAAAAAGCCCAACCATTTCGTTTTATTTTTATAAACCATCCAACAACAAACAACGATAATACAGCACCAATTGGCACAACACCTGGATTTACGCCAAGCTGATCAATAATATCTGTAAAAAAATATGTTTCGATAACAAATAATATTAAAACTGCAATATTAGGAAACCAGAGTTTCATAGCCAGCTTATTGACTCTATCTGCAAATGATTTTTCCAATTTCATCGAAAGAAAAATAGCCCCATGCACAGTAAATCCTGTTAAGGTTACAAGACCCCCAATAATTGAATAAATATTGATCAAATCCCAAAAGTTACCTACATATACAAAATTTTCCCCAATCGGTACGCCTCTGATGAAATTCGTGAACGCTACTCCCCATAAAATTGCAGGAATAATACTTCCAAGAAAAATTGACCAATCCCAGAATTTTCTCCATTTGGTGTCTCCGACTTTGCTTCTAAATTCAAAAGCCACTCCTCTTAAAATCAAAGCAATTAACATAAGAAATAATGCTATGTAGAAACCACTAAACAAGGTCGCATACCAATTAGGAAAGGCTGCAAACATTGCACCACCAGCGGTAATTAACCAGACCTCATTACCATCCCAATGAGGTCCTATTGTATTGATTACCATTCTTCGCTCAGTATCACTTTTTGCAACAAATGGTAGCAAGATTCCTACTCCGAAATCAAAACCCTCTAAAATGAAATAACCAATAAATAATACAGCGATCAATAAGAACCAAATAGATTCATAATTCATAATTCACCTCAATCATTCCCAATAGGTTTTTTCTTCTTCTGTTTGTTTAGGTTCATCAATTGGAATTTTCTTGGCATACTTTGTTAATAAATACACATCGACCACCATTAAGACCCCATAAATAACTGTAAATCCTATTACTGATAACCAGAGCATCCCAACAGTCAAATTCGGTGATATTGCATCTGAAGTTTGCAAGTAGCCATTTACTACCCATGGTTGCCGACCAACTTCGGTTAGAATCCATCCAGAAGTATTCGCAAGATAGGGTAATCCAATCGCAAAAGGAAACAATTTTAACAACTTAAAATTCAGGACTTGTTTCTTCATGACCAAATAAAGCCCTAAAGAAGTAATAAAGAACATCAAGAAACCAGAACCAACCATCGCCCGAAATGCCCAATAATTTATAGTGATTGGAGGTATATAATTTCCCGGTCCGTACATTTGCTCATACTCGGATTGAATATCTTTTATGCCTCTGACCTCACCTTCAAATCGATTGTAAGAAAGCAAACTAAGAACTGCGGGTAATCGGATTGAAAATACATCTTTTTGGTTCTCCTGATCAACAATGGATATGATCGAGAATGAAGCCGGATTTTCTGTTTCCCATAATGCTTCTGCAGCAGCCATCTTCATTGGTTGTGTTTTGACCATGTGTTGTCCTTGACTGTGACCAACTAAAATAACCAAAAAAACCGAAATTATTCCAAGAACTGCAGCTATTTGAAATGATCTTTGAAAAAAAGCCAAATTCTCCTTCCGAAATAGAAAGTATGCACTAATTCCTAAAATAAATAATGCACCCGTTGTGTATCCCCCCAATACTGTGTGGGGAAATTGAACCCAAACATTAGGATTTCCAACAAGAGCGCCAAAATCATTCATGACCATTCTCCCATTTTCAACTACAAAGCCCATAGGTGATTGCATAAAGGAATTAGCAACCAGTATCCAAAAAGCTGAAAGGGTTGATCCGATTGCGACTAACCAGATCGATAATAAATGTATCTTTTTTGATAATTTATCCCATCCAAATACCCACACTCCAATAAAGGTTGATTCAAGAAAGAAAGCTAACAATGCTTCAATAGCCAATGGCGCTCCAAAGATATCTCCAACAAATCTTGAATATTCCGACCAATTCATACCAAATTGAAATTCCATTACAATGCCTGTGACGATACCCATTGCAAAATTAATCAGAAACAATTTACCCCAGTACTTGGTCATTTGTTTATAAATTTCATCACCAGTTTTAAAATATATAGTCTGCATAATTGCCACGATTAACGACAAACCAATCGTTAAGGGAACAAAAAAGAAATGATAAACTGTAGTTAATGCAAATTGCCATCTTGATAAGTTAATCACGATTTCATTCATAATCATTCTCCACTAAGAAGTTTATATAATGGTATTAAAACGAGCTGAGAATTTCACAAGAAATAATGCGAATTATCGCACAAAAAGTTGATTTGATCTATTTTTCAACTTCGATTAAATACTAAAAATCAAATTTTAGGAATTGAAAAGAAAAATTTGCTTCCAGTACCCAATTCACTTTCCACCCAAACTTTGCCATTGTGTGCTTCAATTATATGTTTGGTGATGGATAAACCAAGTCCCGTTCCACCCGTTGATCGTGCGGGATCTGTTTTGAAAAATCTTTCAAAAATCCTATTT
>JACZIY010000430.1 GCA_014860845.1 Anaerolineaceae bacterium | reverse complement strand
AAAAAGTAGTGATTAATGTTTGAAATAATTTCACAGAAGAAAAAAAATTCCCTTAAGATAGGAAATTTTTAGGAAAACCGGGAGGATAAAATGCCAAAAGTATCAATCAATGCACCAGCACCAGATTTTACCCTGGAGGATTATGAGGGGAAAACCGTGCGATTGTCTGATTTTAAAAGCAAATCAAAGGTGATTTTGATCTTCAACCGCACATTCACCTGACCATTTTGCCAGGCGCATATGGCGCAGTTGCGTCAAGATTATCAGCAGTTTGTGGATCGTCAGACAACCATTCTGGTTTTGGGGCCAGAAGATGCAGATGCATTCAAAAAGTATTTCCAAAAGAATGAATTACCCTTTATCGGATTACCGGATCCCAAAGCCAGTGTGCTCAAGCTGTATGGGCAGGAAGTGAATTTATTCAAACTCGGACGCATGCCAGCCCAGGTTATTGTGGATCAGGAAGGCATGGCCAGGTTTGTGCATTATGGCCATAACATGTCGGATATCCCCGAAAATGCAGAGTTGTTGGCATTAATAGAGGAAATCAATAATAATTAAAGGTCTGGGTGTTTTTATCGGTCACCACCGATAAAAACACCCATAAACCAATTTTTAGAAATAAGGAAAAAGAAATGGATATTTTATTTATATTAAAAGTTATTGCCGCCATGTTAACCATTGCAACCGGTTTACTGGCGTTAATCAAGCCCTCTGCAGTCCCAGGATTTACCGGGCTATCCTATAGTGGTCCCAGGGGTATTTCCGAAGTGCGCTCGATTTTTGGAGGGCTCTTCATCGCCCTGGGATCGGCGCCGTTCTTGTTGGGTGAAGCTGCTTTTGGTGTTTTGGGTTTCTCCTACCTGGGGATTGCGGTGGTTCGTTTGTTCTCAATTTTCTTTGATAAATCCAAGGAACAATCCAATTTGATCAGTCTGGGAATCGAAATTGTCTTGGGGATCATTCTGATCCTTTAGAATTTTCTTTTAGTTCGGGTGTTTTTGTCGATGATGTCCGACAAAAACACCTAAATAAATTATACCGGTGCCAAAGTTCCTGAGAAAATCAACCAGGCCAACACTGTTTTAGCCAACAAACTTAAGATAATATATGCTCGCTCTCCATACAGATAATCTTTCCAGGGTCCCACTTTTTTGTATTGCAGCACCATGTTGATGGCGAAAATATTGAAGAAGACGAATAGGGTGGGGACTATGGCATACACAAAAGCAGGTGGTTTGGCATCTCCGGATTGGACAGCACCCAGGAAGTACATCAAAATCACGATCCAGGGGATGATCCCGGCGATACAACCGTAAATAAAGGCTGTCCAGTTGGTCTTTTTGGTATGCTGATTATGAATTTCCATCATGATGCCGAACAGGTTCATCATCGCATTCAAACCAAAAATCAGGATCAGCGCGCCCAGATCCCACAGCCCGATCAGCATGCCAATCAACACAATCATCCAGGATGAACTCAAGGCATATTCGTAGAAACGGATGGGGTTCATACCCTTTTTAAGGTTTTCCACGTAGCCCTGATACCCAATGGTGGATAAATAGAAATGTGCCACAGCCGATATCAACAGGAAAACGGCAACAGCCGGACCAAAAGGCAGGTCTAAAAATAACTGTGTATTCGGTTTCAATGATCTGGTCGCCGCATCAAAATTCAGATAATTGGTAAAAATCGGATAGGTTGTGTCATTACTCACAACAATCATAAAAACTCCCTGGATGAGATGTAAAAATCCCATGATCAGGTTGAAACGACGCAACCCTTTCAGTTTCTTTTCTGGAATCGTTTTTAATTCTGATGGCTTTTTTCGCTGGTTATTCATCCCTTGGTCTCCCTTTCTCGTAACATATTATTTACATTACTTGTACCAAAAATTTGATTTAATTACTATATGTTTTTGGTATCAATTCAATAATCCTGAGTTGAAAGGTGTTTTTGACGTGCATTACACTGTCAAAAACAC
>JACZIY010000429.1 GCA_014860845.1 Anaerolineaceae bacterium | reverse complement strand
ATTATTAGAATACACCGATAACCTTTATCTCAGCTTTGGCGCTGATCCGCAGGTGCATGGTATTGACATCAACGGTCGCGTAGACCTTATTCGTCGACAGGCTGCTCAATCGCATCTGAAATTGATCGAATCCGGGGTGCGTCACATGGGTACGGAAAAGGCCTATGATATCTATGCCCGCATCCAGAAAGCCCTTGAGGAATTAGAGATAGAAATGTGCTTCCGCACGGTGGTGACCGATTTTCTGATCGAAACCAATATGGAGGGACAAAAGAAAATTGTGGGGGTGATCACAGAGGATGGTCATCAGGTGCGTGGGGATAAGGTGATTGTAGCGATCGGACGGGAAGGTAGCGAGTGGCTGAACAGCATGTGCAAGAGATATGGAGTCGTCTCGCGCAATGGACAGGTGGATATCGGTGTGCGTGTGGAAACGAATGCCGGTGTGACCTATGACATTGACTCAACCCTGTATGAAGCCAAGCTGATCTATTACACCAAGACATTTGAAGATCGGGTGCGCACCTTTTGCTGGAATCCGCGTGGTGAGGTCTCGGAGGAGCGTTATGGAAATCTGGCGGTGGTGAATGGACACAGCTATAAAGACCAGTCCCTTAAAACCAGCAACACCAATTTTGCCCTGCTCGTATCAAAATCCTTCACGGAACCTTTTAAAACTCCGATTGAATATGGACGCTATATCGCCGAATTGGGCAACATGCTCTCAGGAGGAAAGGTGCTGGTGCAGCGCTATGGCGATCTTAAGCGTGGTCGGCGTTCAACATCCTCTCGTATTGCCAAGAACATCATTCAACCGACCCTTAAGGATGCCGTAGCGGGAGATTTGAGCCTGGTGTTGCCGTATCGCATTATGATCGACGTGATCGAAACGTTGGAAGCACTTGAAAATATCATGCCGGGTATCGCCAGTGACAGCACTTTGTTGTATGGGGTTGAGGTGAAATTCTATTCGAACAAAATCGTGATCAATCCACAGTTTGAGACAAATGTGAAGAATCTGCATGTGCTTGGCGATGGAGCCGGATTAACGCGTGGTTTGATGCAAGCCAGCATGAATGGCGTGTGTATGGGACGTATCTTAACCGGAAACTGGTAAGTAGCTACACTCGTGAAGCAATGGCTGCCTGCACAGCTTCGATTGTGGCTGGGATCTCTATAGGCGGGTTTGCGTATTTTGTCTGGATTCCTTCCAATTGCTGATGATGGTAGTCGATTTTGAATTGGGAGAACTTAAGACCATGCGCCGTGGAGATGACCACCACCTGGGAACGCGGATCGATGATGCCTTTCTTTAAAAGTTTTTTAAGAGCTGTAAGCGCAACACCAGTATGCGGGCAACAATACAGTCCGGTTTGATCTGCCTGAGCGCTGGTATTGGCGATTTCCTCTTCGCTGGCCTGTTCAACCACCCCATTGAAGTCGATCAGTGTTTGTCTGGCACGTTCGTAGCTGACCGGGTTACCGATCTGGATGGCAGATGCCAGGGTTTTTCTGGCTGGTTGTGGTTCAAAGACCTGAAAATCGGTCAGATATGCTCGGTAGAGTGGGTTGGCATTCTCCGCCTGAGCACAGGCAATACGTGGGAGATGATCGATCAATCCCAGATCACGCATCATCAGCAGACCGTTTCCGAGTGCACGCACATTGCCGAGGTTCCCGGCTGGCAGGATGATCCAATCTGGCACCTGCCAATCGAATTGCTGCACGATCTCGATGCCGACTGTTTTCTGTCCTTCAATACGCAATGAATTAAGGGAATTTGCCAGGTAAATGGTAGGATCTTCGGTCAGCTGTTTGACGATGGCCATGCAACCATCGAAGTCGGTGTCCAGCGAGAGAACCGTGGCACCATTGGCGATGGGTTGGATCAATTGGGCGGTGGAGACTTTGGCGCGCGGCAACAGAATCACGGTGGGGACCCCGGCAGCAGCTCCATAGGCAGCCAGCGCAGCAGAGGTATCCCCGGTGGATGCACAGGCAATCGCCCGGATGGGCTTGCCCTGGTTGATCATCTGTTTGACTACGGAGACCAGCACGGTCATCCCCAGATCTTTGAAGGAGCCGGTATGGCTATTGCCACACAGTTTGATCCACAGGTCATCCATACCCAGCTGTTTTCCGAAGCGTTGAGCCCAGAACAGGTTGCTATTGCCTTCATAGGTGGAAACGATCTGATCATCATCCACCAGTGGGCAAACCCATTCCTTTTTGCCCCATACACCACTACCATACGGCCAGGCGGTGGAAAAGACACGCTGTTCAAAAACAGATTTCCATTCGGCGGCTGAGCGTTGTCGCAAGGCATCCAGATCATGCTTAACTTCCAATAAGCCACCGCATTCCTCGCAGCGATAAACTACATCAAAGATCGAATAGCGTTTTGCACAACCGTGAATACATTCATACCAGCAATTCATATTAACCTCCAATGGATGAGGGAGCTGTTTCGGCATGGATGGCACGCACAGCACGTACAGCATCTTCCTGATCCAGGACCAGAGAGATGCTATATTCAGATGATCCCTGCGCTATGGCGATGACATTGATCAGATTTTTTCCAAGCGCTCCAAAAATACGGGCTGAGACACCTGGGGTTTCTCGCATCCCGGAGCCGATGATGCTGACGATAACCACGTGATCACGCGCCCAGACCCGGTCGATGTCCCCACGTAGCAATTCGAGTGCCATTTCAGACTCGATGGACTTGATGACTTCCCCATTATGCTGCGAGGGGATGGTGAAACAGATCGACTGCTCAGAAGAGGATTGCGAAATCATCAACACACTGGCACCGGTAACGGCGACGGCCCCAAAGGTACGCGCGGCAATACCGGGTACTCCCAGCATACCTCGTCCTTCAACGGTCAGAATACTCAGGTCTTTTATCATAGAAATGGCGGTAATTTCTCCGCGGGTCCGCGAGGGATTCTGGGTTATGCGTGTACCCGGAAAATCCGGATTGAAGGTGTTTTTGACCCATAAAGGCATATTGCGGCTGACGACCGGGCGTATGGTTTTGGGGTGTAGCACTCTGGCACCAAAATAAGCCAGTTCACCCACCTCTGCGAAGGATATCTCAGGGATGGGACGCGCGTCCGGTACCACACGCGGATCGGCAGAGAGCACACCATCCACGTCTGTCCAGATCCAGACTTCGTCCGCGTCCAGGCAGTCTGCCAGGATAGCGGCAGTATAATCACTGCCACCCCGTCCGAGGGTGGTGATCACTCCTTCCGGTGTGGCTGCCATAAAACCGGTTACTACCGGTACCAAATTCTGTTGAAAAAGAGGAGAAAGAGTCGACTGTATTTTTTCGCGACTGTGCTGCATATCCGGGGCAGCGTTCTGAAAGGTACGATCGGTAATGATGCATTCGGAAGCCTCCACTGCTTCGGAGGGCGTCCCGATGCTGCGTAAAACGCTGGCCACCATCTGGGCATTGATACGTTCTCCCAGGGAAGAGATCACATCCATTCCGCGCGGGGTAACTTCACCAAGCACCTGAATACTCTGGCAATAACTGCTCAATTCGTCCAGACGTTGCTGCAGGACAGCCAGCAGGTTTTGTTTCTCGGCTGGATCCGAAACCAGTGTATTGACGACCTCCAGGTGTTGATTTTGAATTTGCTCGATGATGCCGCGGGCTCCAACTCCATCGTTATTTGCAGCCAGGCGGGCACTTCGGATCAATTTATCGGTAATACCACTCATGGCAGAAACTACCACCACCAGGTTGTCCCAGTCAGATTTGTGATTCTGGATAATTTGGGCAGTTTGCTGGATGGCTGCAGGACTACCGACT
Source organism: Anaerolineaceae bacterium (assembly GCA_014860845.1). The sequence goes on along the minus strand of JACZIY010000429.1, from coordinate 3,934 downwards.
GAGGTGCCACCAAATTTCATCACCAATGTGCTCATAAGCTCTCCAAGGACGTCTCGATCTTTTATTTATCCTGATTTTTTGATTTGTTGTTTTCTTTACAGCAGGATTATGGAGATTATACGCGTATGCATAGGGCTGGTCAACCAGCCTTTCCTAAAAACTGATTTGAACCGGGAAAATAATCGATATAATTTCTATATCCATCAATTCGATCAGGAGAACAGAATGACCTTTATCGAGAAAGCTAAAGCCTTGCTGCAATTAATCCGCCCGGAGTTACCTATTTCGGCTGGCGTCTGTGTGGTGGTGGGGGAGACTATTGCCCTGGGAAGATTGCCATCGGTAGTGGATTTGGTGTTGGGTTTTGGGTTGGGATTGTTCTTATCCAGCTCAGCCATGATCTTCAATGACCTGTTCGATCTGGAAGTTGACCGCATCAATACACCGCATAAACCCATCCCATCCGGCAAGGTCACACCCACGGAAGCGATTGTATTCGGGGTGGTTACAGCTTTGATTGCCTTGCTGATTGCGGGGTGGATTTCTCCACTGGTTCTGGTATTATGCCTGGTGCTGTGGACACTGGGCTTTCTGTACAACTGGAAACTGAAAGCCAGCGGATTGATGGGCAACCTGATCGTAGCGACCAATGTGGCCATGACCTTTATCCTGGGGGGTATCAGTGTTGGGGAGGGGGACAATCCGTTGGTCTGGATTTTTGGTGCCATTGCGTTTGTCTTCGATCTGGCGGAAGAGATTGCCGGAGATGCCATGGATATGGAAGGAGACAAAAAGCGTGACTCGCGCTCGCTGGCGATTCTGTATGGAAAACAGGCAGCACTGCAGATCAGTGGAATGTTATTTGTGGTGATGATCTTGTTATCCCTGCTGCCGGTCGTGTTGGGTGAGACCAGCCTGGCATACATTCTGCCAATTGGTTTGATGGATGTGGCAATACTATATTTTGGCGTTCGCTTGCTCAAGTCTGCAACCCATGCTGAAGGGCATCAAGCCATGCGGGGATTGTACATCAGCGCTACCATCGGGTTGGTGGCATTTATATTGAGCCGTTTTATGGGGTGATACCTTATCTACAAAAGAGATTATTTTTTTACATAATCATTACATAATAAAAAAATATTTTTGATATAATACGACATAATTTATCCATTCAGTCATGTTACACCAGGAGAAAAACCATGGATACATCCCTTTGGATTGTATTTTTTACCGGACTGACCGCAGGGGGACTGAGTTGTATGGCTATTCAAGGTGGTTTACTTACCAGCTCGTTAGCCAGTCAAATTGAGACTCAGGTACAATCCTCAAGCAAGAAGAAAAAGAACACAAAAATAAATCTGCCATTGGCAAAACCGATTGTATTATTTTTAATTGCCAAGCTGGTTGTTTATACCCTGTTTGGCGTACTGCTGGGGGCATTGGGTTCTGTATTCGACCTGACACCACAGATGCGTGGTGGATTGCAGATTGCGATCGCGATCTTTATGCTGGGGAATGCCATGCGTTTGATGAATGTACATCCCATTTTTCGTTATTTCAATATTGAACCACCACCTGCCATGCGACGCTGGATCCGGCGAAAAGCCAAAGGTCAGGAAACCTGGTTCTCACCGTTGTTTCTCGGTGCATTGACGGTCTTCATCCCGTGTGGTGTAACCCAGACAATGATGGCGTTGGCGGTCAGCACGGGTAGCCCTCTCCAGGGTGGTTTGATCATGTTTGCCTTCACTCTGGGAGCCAGCCCGTTGTTCTTCCTGCTTACCTACCTGGCGACCAAATTAGGTGCCATGATGGAGAAGTATTTTGTGCGCTTTGTGGCGTTAGCGTTGGTGATCTTTGCTTTTCTTTCACTGGATTCCGGAATGAATATTTTGGGGTTTCCGTATACCATCAGCCGTCTGACGAATGCCAGCCGGGTGAATGCCACCACCATTCCGCGCATTGATGACCGTGCGAACTTCCCTTCTGTTTCGGTAAATGCCACGCCTGAAGTGAGTAGTGATGTGGTGGTGTATGCCAATAATGATGGATATTACCCGTATGAAAGCTTAGCCACTGCCGGGGTTCCCATCACACTGCGCTTGAAAACCAACAACACCATTTCCTGCTCGCGCTCATTTATTATCCCTTTGTTGAATATCAAAGCATTACTCGATGCCACCGGTGAAAAGCTGATCGAAATCCCACCTCAAAAAGCTGGCACCACCCTGGCATATTCCTGCTCGATGGGGATGTACACAGGAGTGATCAAATTCCAATGAGTATTGTAAAAACGACATTTCGAATTCCCGATATGCATTGTTCGGCTTGTGTGATGAAGCTGGAAGGCCTGGAGGATGATCTGCCGGGTGTGCGAATGGTGCAGGCTAGCTATCAGAAGCTGAGTATGCTGGTGGAATTTGATGACTCCAAAATTGGAATTGAAGATATTCAAAAAGCTGTTGGAAAATTAGGGTATACAGTCAAGATCTAGGGAACCAATTATGCGAATTCTAAATCATATTTCTTGAGATGGTACATAGAAAATGATTATATGGAATATACCCCATATGATTGAAGTGTTTCCCACATAGCTAAGATGTTTTCAGTTGGAATGCTGGGTTGGATGTTGTGAACAGCCGCAAAGACAAATCCACCACCAGGGGCAAAGTTATCAATATTCCGCCGGGTTTCATCGCGTACTTCCTGCGGTGTGCCATGATTTAGGGTTGCTTGTGGATTTACCGCCCCACCCCAAAAAACCAGGTCTTTGCCAAATTCGGCTTTTAATTTTGCCGAATCCATATTGGGCGCATTAATTTGAACTGGATTGAGAATTTCAACACCAATCTCGATTAAATCTGGAATCAGATCATAAATTGCACCACAAGAATGTAGAAATAGCCTGGCTGATGTATGAGCATGGATCAGATCATACAATTGTTTGTGGCGCGGTTTGATTAATTTTCGATAAATACGAGGTGACATCAATAATTGGCGCTGCTCCCCCAGGTCATCCGATTCTACGACCACATCGATGCGTTCTCCCACCTTTTGAAGGACGGTTTCCCAATAAGCCATTTTTAATTCAAGGATGCGATCAAAAAGCGCTTCAATGAAATCTTGTTCGAGCAACAAACCGCTGTATAAGCGCTCATAACCAATCAACCAGGCAGAAATTTCAATGATACCAGCGCAAAAATTGTTCATGATGACTGCGCGCCTAGTCTGAGCAGCTTTTTGCACATCTTCTTCGAGTGAAACAAAGCGAGCAGGGTCTTTTGGGTCAGGCCAGTGAAATCGTTTCAAATCGTCAATTCCAGCAGATACAAGTGGATGTTCCACCACATCATAATACAACCCTCCATCTTTTGGCTTTTTCAGTCCCATTTTCCATTCGTTTACAAAAAAATGACTGTCATCACGATCTTCAATATTGAGCACCCACGTAGAAGGATTGGCAGGTAGCACGGCTTCGGTATCAATATTCAACTTGTTTTTAAAAAGCTCATCGACTAAAACAATTTGTTCATCAATGCATAAAAATTCATATTCTTTTTCAGAGAGGGGTAGATTAAGAGCTTTTCTAAGTTGGTGGTATGCACTGACATGAATACCTGAGGTAAACGTAGCGCAAAGATCAAAAGGGATCCTGTCTGCTTCTCGGTGGTTGATGGCGGCTAGTATTCGTTCTCGAGAGTTCATGTAAACCTCAAAATGGTAAAAGTTTTCTGTTTATTTTATATTAAATATTTTCAAAAAAATCAAAAAACAGATCCGAAAAGGGATCTGTTTTTCTGTGCCCCGGGCAGAACTCGAATCTGCAACCATCTGCTCCGCAAGCAGGTACTCTGTCCAATTGAGCTACCGGGGCGTGCTGGATAAGCACGCAAAATATACCGCATTTCAGATAGATCGTCAAGGAAAACGACCT
>JACZIY010000006.1 GCA_014860845.1 Anaerolineaceae bacterium | reverse complement strand
ATATACATCTTTGCCAAACCTGACTACTGCCCCATTTAAATATTCGACTTCAGATTTATTTCTATTGCTAATTAAATCTAAATAAAACGATGGCATTTTTCCACCACGGCCGCTTGAAATTGATTTCCTCAAAATCAATTTACTGATCGAAAGAGGGAACTTTTCAACGATTGTTGCAAATAACTTCACCGGGGTTCCAGGCAAATCAGTGACTGAGATCCTGTGACCATGCATCACGCGAATAGTCTCTCTCAATTGTTCGATTTCTATTTTGAACAATTCAGAGTCAGAAAGTATTTCTGCTGGTGTCATTCCTAAAATGGCTGAACTGGCATTGGTTGTTAAATTAGTGAGTAGTTTAGACCACTTCATCGACTTTCCATCTTTAAATCCAACCGCTTGTAATCCAGCATCATTCATTATGGTAATTATTTCTTCGGTTAATGCATTTTTATTTTCGATTCCTATACCACGTAATCGCTCAACAATGATTCCATTCTCTATTCTACCAATAGCAGTTGTGACTGTCCCGCTGATTGTTTTATCAGGTCCTAATATCGCACGAATTTTTATCTCATTTTCCACACCATTTTGTAAACACAAAACGGGGGGAATTAAATCTCTCTTTTCGGGCCAGGATTCAATCAATAAATCTGTATCGAAAGATTTTACTGCAACGATTGAAAAATCAAATTGAATTCGACCAATTGCTTCATCCAATGAAGACCATAGGTTATCTGGGTTTAGCTGATACGATCTCTCTTTAAGTACCAATCGAATTCCGTGTTGTTTTATTTTTTCAATTGTTTCAGGTCGATCCAGAAAGTGCACTTCGTGTCCAAGTGTTGCTAGGCTGCCTCCAACATAGGATCCAATCGCTCCTGCACCAAAACAAAGAATTTTAAATTTTTTATCGAGCATTTGGTTTACCAATCACGAAACCCATTCAAAAACGTTTTCCCCGACATTGCCTTTTTCCCTGCTGGTTGAACCGTTTCTAACAATAATCCACTTTGTGCAGTACCAACAATCGGATAACCTGAAATTTGTCCTCTTTCACCTGGTTCCAGACTGACATTTTCAACGATAGATGTTGACATCACTTTTATTCTTTCAATACCAATTTCCATAAATGTCCCTGGCCAGGGAAAATATGCTCTGACCTGGCGATCTAATTCCACTGCACTTTTAGAAAAATCTAAAAAACCATTTTCCTTCTCAAGCCTTGGAGCATAAGTTGCCTCATCATCTGATTGTGAAATTGGTTTTAAGTTACCTTTCAAATAGTCGTCTAAAGTCGTGACCAATAATTCTGCGCCTAATTGAGACAATGATTGACCCAGGCTTTCAGATGTATCATCATCTTTTATCTTAATAGATTTTTGTTTTAGGATAGGACCTGTGTCAACCCCTGCATCCATTTTCATGATCGTGATTCCCGTTTCTTCATCCCCATGAAAAATAGCTGCTTGAATCGGCGCTGCACCTCGCCAACGAGGAAGGATACTTCCATGAACGTTGACACAACCCAATCTCGGAAAATCAAGCACTTCTTGTCTTAAAATCTGACCAAAAGCAACCACCACAATTACATCCGGTGCCCAACTTTGGAGTTTTTCAAACACGCCTGGATCATTTAATTTATTCGGTTGAATAAATTCGATTTCGTGTTTAAGAGCAATATCTTTGATCGGTGGAGCTTTTAATGCTTTACCTCTCCCAGCAGGCTTATCAGGTTGTGTTACCACGCCAACAACAGTAAAACTCTCAATTAAACTGATCAACGATGGAATTGAGAATTCAGGTGATCCCATAAAAACTATTCTGGTGTTTTTCATATAATTATTATAATGTTTTCCTTTGTATTTTTAAAAAACTCTATATAATAAGTGAATATCCAAACCATAATGAAGGAGAAAAATTATGACAGATTATAACCCGAATGAAATTTCAAGTGACGATCGATTAATGGCAGCGTTGGCATATGTGTTTTCACCGTTAGTTCCAATTATTTTTTTGTTAATGGAAGATAAGAAAAACCGACCATTTATTAAAGCACACAATGCCCAAGCACTGGCGGTTGGCATCATCATGATCATTGTTGTTCCGATTATAGCAACCTTTACTTTAGGTTGTGGATCAATTCTATGGTTTATTATGCTCTGGTGGGCATACAAAGCTTACAAAGGCGAGTACATAAACATTCCCGTAATAAGTGATTTTGTGAAAAATCAGGGTTGGGCATAAATCTAGACAAGTCATTAATAACAGGGTGTCTTTCTGGCACCCTGTATTTTTAATGCCAAAAATTCAATAAAAAAATGATACTTGAAGAACTTTACCAATCATTATTATTCGATCTGGAGTCTGCCATCACATTTGAAAAGAAGGGGGAATTGAATCGAAGCAGAGTTATAGCACGACAGGTAGCGGGAAAAGCAATACGTCATTTGTACTTACAATTACATCTTGATACGTCTCAATCAATGACTCCCTTTCAATATTTGATTGATGTTCAAAACCATTCAGATATTATGGCATCTATTCAAGATGAAATAATGGCATTAACATCTCGAGTTAATTTCGATTTTACTTTTCCTGAAGACTTAAATTTAATTAAAGCAACACAGAATATTTTATTATTTGTAAAGGAGTTTGAAAAATGACATGGATGATAAAAAAATAGTTATGTATGGTACTACCTGGTGTGGTGCCTCAATTCGTGCTAAGAAATTATTTGAAGACTATCAAATAGAATTTAATTGGATCAATATAGACAAAGATAAAGAAGGGGAAAAAACAGTAAAAGAGATTAACAATGGTTACAAAAGTGTACCCACTATAATTTTTTCGGATGGTTCAATTTTAGTCGAACCGGATAAAGAAACCCTTAAAAAGAAATTTCTTGAATTAGGCCTTGTGTAGTTATCCATGTTTCCGGAATAACCAAACAAGCAATGCCCCGACAAATAATCCCAGACTGAGAAAAATAAAAGCAAGGCTGTGGTTTCTGTCTTCAATATAAATA
>JACZIY010000428.1 GCA_014860845.1 Anaerolineaceae bacterium | reverse complement strand
CGTGCCATCGAAGTAGATCTTCCACTGCCTCAGGTATGGTTGGCAATTTCCAATTGTGAACAAAGTTCTCCAGAAAATACCTGCACCAGCCTGCCAAATTTAAGATTAATCGGGGAAGAGCTATTGGCTAATGAAGCCATCATTCGTATTCAGGGCACGATTGATGGTGTCCCGTTTAGCTGTCCATCGGATGTATGTGATTTACCACTCTGGCCAACCGGCAGAAATGGTGTTGAAGTGGAATTCTGGGGGGACTCCTCTTTTGGAGATTCGAGCGAAGTGTTTAGTGCTTTGGTGCGTGTGCAACCATGGGGGGATTTTACCAACCCGGAAGGTAAAACCACAGACAAACACCTGTGGTATGTTGATGTGATTTCAAGTCAATGGCGTGGTTCAACCCCTGCCAGCTGTTCTGAGACATGGCAGGTTTTTCCTGAAATTGGTGGACCACCACCCTGGTTATTAACCCCTGATGATGCTGGCGCATTATACACCGATGTGTCCTTTTATTATCTGGCCGGGATGCTAATCTCCTCCGGGCAGGTGGATGCCAGCTTTTGCCCTGATAATGGTTTAAATCGCAATTTAAGTGCAAATGCCTGTGGGGTACAGGAAGCTTATACTCAAGTCGTGGAATGGCAAAATAGTTTTAACGATGAAATTCTCGCTGCCGCCAATGAATCGGGTGTGCCTGCGCAACTGTTAAAAAATGTATTCAGCCGTGAAAGCCAATTTTGGCCTGGAATTTACAGAAGTTACCGAGAAGCTGGATTAGGGCAAATGACTGAAAATGGTGCTGATACGGTTTTACTCTGGAATCCAAGTTTCTTCCATCAATTCTGTCCACTGGTTCTCGGTCAGGATCGTTGTGACCTTGGTTTTGGTAATATTTCCAAAGATGAACAGGCGATGCTACGGGGAGCATTGGTCACAAAAGTAAATTCAACCTGCCCGGATTGCCCGGTAGGGATTGATCTTTCTCAGGCAAATTTCTCGGTACGAATCTTTGCGGAGGGATTGATTGCCAACTGTGAACAGGTAGGCAAAATTATTCGCAACACAACCAGTAAAGATCCTGGCATCGTTAGTAATTATGAAGATCTATGGCGTTTCACCCTGGTAAATTACAATGCCGGTTCGGGATGCTTGAGCAATGCCATGCAACTGGTTTATCGGCAATATGGTTACCTGACCTGGGAGAATGTCTCGAGCAAATTGGAACCTGCCTGCATTGGAGCGATTGAGTATGTAGACGATGTTTCATTCATTGCCAGCGGGTTGGAACCAACACCCACCAGCTGGGTGCAGTTTGCCACGCCGGATTCAGCTCAATTAACCGCACTGGCAGCCATGGCGACAACCCCTCCTCCCTTCTTCATGCCAGAACCGACTCAAACCCCAACACCGACTACTGTGCAGGGTACTCCCCAGCCTACCGCAACGCTGGAGAATTATCCAGTTTACCCAACCATTGGTGAGACTGGGTATCCTGAGTGGCCAACACCAGTTCCCACAGATTCGATTTATCCGTAAATAATTTTACGGTCTAAACCTATGTATGATCTTTTCCTGCCTGTAATCAGGCAGACCTGTAAGATTTCTATTATAATGTGCACACAGGAGACAGCATGTTTAATCCATTCAAACGCAAAGAAGATGAACAAAAAATGAAAGCATCAGGCCGCATCCCTCCTGGCCAATCCCTGACTCAACGTTTCCCCGTGTTACATTACGGTCCTATTCCCAGCGTTGATCTTTCCACCTGGACATTTAAGTTCTGGGGACTCGTTGAAGAACCAATGACCCTTTCCTGGGAGGAATTTAATCGGTTACCACGCACAAAAATTCAGATGGATCTGCATTGTGTTACCCGTTGGAGTATGTTTGATACCGAGTGGGAAGGTGTTCTGGTGAAAAGTATCTTTGAAAAAGGTTTATTAAAGTTAAAACCAGAAGTAAAGTTTGTCGTTCAACATGCTGAATATGGATATACAACCAACCTGCCTTTGTCTATCATGATGCAGGATAATTTTTTACTGGCAACGCATTATAACGGTTCCCCATTAACCCCCGAGCATGGTTATCCCTTGCGTGGGGTAGTGGGCGCTATTCCCGGACGCGATGAGTTGAATACTCCATATTTATGGAAGGGAGCCAAATGGATTCGAGGTCTGGAATTTTTATCTGAGGATCGCCAGGGTTTCTGGGAGCAGGCTGGATATCATAACGAAGCGGATATCTGGAAAGAACAACGCACCCAGTGGTAATTTTTTATCTTCGCTGAATTCTAATCGCATAAAGGCCGAAACCCAGCCCGACCACGAGAATCAATCCCCCCATAATGCCTAAGAATGGCGAACGACTTGTTTCGGGGTTATCTTCTATTTCTTCTTCACCAGCACTGCTGAGTTGAGCCCCAAAATCGATACGGACTGTATCCCCTGCGTTTAATTTCAACGTAGCACTATTTCGCATGGTCGGGTTATATCCGCTGGGTACCGCCACGCTGATGGTATATTCCCCTTCGTCCAGACCTTCGAAACAGATCTCTTCCAGATTGTTTGTCTCTTCTGATAATGAGACCTTGCCTACCCGATCATTAATACTGACAGCACCGCCCTCCAGAGGAAGTTCAATGGTGTCATCATCAATCAGCGT
>JACZIY010000427.1 GCA_014860845.1 Anaerolineaceae bacterium | reverse complement strand
CAACCAGGCTCGAAACTGCCCCTTGAGCCAAACAACCAAACGATCCCAATCTCAACAGCGACCAGCACAAGCAACACGAAGGAAAAGATGCTTATCACTTTCTTTCTAAGCGTTGCTGCTTTTTCTTCGGGTTTATTCATTTGAGGAGGCTTTCCTTTTTTGCAACCGCTTTGTGCAGAATTTCAAGAAATTCATCCAGAGGCACTTTGTGAATGCGTGCCGCCCATTCCACATTGAGTGCATTGGCAAGAAACATGCGCAATGAATATTTTCCCACCCGTTGAACCCCAAAAACTTCCATTACCTCAGCAATATCTCCATACTCAAATAAAATATCTGAGATGCGCGTTTCTTTTGTTATATGCATGCTCGTTCTCCTTTATCTGCCTGGTGGATTTTCTCAAATCAATCATGTATCAACCATTTCATGAATAGATCGTACCTTTCTAAAACTGTTTGTGCTACGACTTTTGTCGGGTTTGAAATCAGATTCCAATCATCGTGTCAACCATATGGGTTTATGCAAACAACTTGCGGGGTAACACGACTTTAGTCGTTCCAGGACCAGTGGAAAGAACATATACTCAGATTCACGAAATCAAAAAAGAAAGAAAGGAGTACGTATGAAATCGATCCTTACCAAAATTGCAGCTGTACTGGCCTTCATTATTGGCGCAATGGCAGTTTTTGCAGGCGCGCAGGTGTTGTTGGGAAACGATCCAGGGTATTATGTTATCAACTGGGTTCCTGTTTATAACTACACGGCTGGCATACTGACCGTTTTTATCACTGCCATCCTGATCTGGCAGGGGAGTAAGCTCGCCTGGTTTGCTGCCATCACCACGTTAAGTTTGCACACGCTGGTAATGATCATCCTGCAGACCGTGCACAGAGATATTGTGGCGGTGGATAGCATCCGCGCCATGACGATTCGTATGATTGCCTGGGTAATCATTCTGGCTTTGATGCTTGCCCAATCCCAAAAGGATAAAAAAACTCGGCGTCTGAACACAGTAGCGAAATCTTAACACAATGACTGATTCTGGTCATGCCGACGAGACCTTACGTGACGCAATTCTGGCTGCATTTGCCGCCGACAATCGCATCGCTGCAGACAATTTAAGGGTTGGCGTGCTGAACTTAATTGCCCACCTGGCAGGAAATGTGAACGATTTATCAAAACGTGATCTGGCAGAAGCTCTCGCACAGCAAGTGCCCGGTATCCGTGGTGTGGTAAACCGGATTGATTGCCCCGGTGCACCCAGCCCTGCCAGAACCGTGAATCTGGACTTAAAAAACTAATTAATTTACATAAATAAGGAAAAAAATGACAAAAACGTTATCAAAATGGTTTCGAAAATTTCACCGCTGGATTGCCGTACCGACAGCCCTGGCGTTTCCAGCCGCACTGATAATCAAACTGGTAGGAAGTGAAGAATTGGTTGCCACCTGAGAGAGATTGGATAAAGTTCCATCCATATTAATGCTGGTGATGGCGATCACTGGAGCGTACTTATTTCTCCTACCTTATATTGTCAAAGGACAGAGGAAGAAGAAGGCATCAAAATCCAACACTGAAAGTTGAAAGGAAAAAGATAAACTAATTCTTCGGATATTTTTTTATCCGTATCATGGTATAAATAAATCAGCATCAGGAATGCCCATTTATGGTGGGCTGGCAACCGGCTAGGAGACTGCAGCGGTGCCTTGAGACATTACTGTCTCGATGTGCGAGAGGAAAATCTCGAAAAATTGTTTCCTTTTTTACTTCAGTCTCTAGCCATCGGATTAACCGATGGCTGTTGCTTTTCCCATGATGCGGAAAATTGTTGCATAGGAGAAAAAGTAATTGATAAAAATTAGTCAAGAACTTTTAGTCGAGATGGAAAGTCAACATAAAGGCATCATATATCAAATTATGGGCTTTGAGAATGCAGCGCTTCCCAATTGCGCACATTGTGGTTCAGCGGATACTGCAGATGTTCAGGTTGGTATCATCGGAAGAACGATTTATATTGCTGGGGCTACAACCAAATTTCACCTGATCCCCAATGGTCCCAGGCCTGGGCGGTATTTTTGTAACCACTGCCGGAATTTCTTCGATACTGATGGGTAGTCTTTTCTAAAACGCACATATTTGTATGCTAGTACTGGAGGGGTTTTTTTGGTCAACCACTTACCTATCTTCATTTAATTTAGCAATCAATTCCAGTACAAACAATTCCCTTCTCACCCAGCGCTGAATATTCGGGGGTGGGTTTTCCAGCAAGGCGCGGTTGACAGCAATGGCATGCTCAACAGTTACCCATTCCGGCGTGAATCCGTATTCGCGTTCATAGTCATCCAAATTTTGTGCGCCAAAGACATCCTCCACCTCACACAGGTAATAGTATGAATTCATGCGGAAGAGATCAAACTCTTCTTCTTTCGCCCGGTCGTACTCCTCTACGCGACCAAATTCACCCAGAATTGTCTTCAATTGAACGACGCACTCTTCCATTAACTCGCGTTGCAGGGTGGTGGCATGTTCCTCCCCATCCTCCACACCACCCCCGGGAAATTTATAGTCTCCATTGACCAGAGAATGAACCATCAATACCTGATCTCCCCTGAGAATAATGGCGCGTACTGCATGTCGGGTGACCGTTTTGGCATTGAGGGATAAATAGGGCTTGTGGAAAATTTGAGTTAATAATTTCATAAATGGTCCGGGTAAAACGACCTTCGAAATTAATTTTGTGATCAATCAAATATGCGATACGATTGAATTCCATTCTAATTGTATTATTGATTGAATCGTTAATCGTGATTTTTTGGTTCTTTTACGCCATTGGAGGTAGAAAATGACAGAAAATAAAACACTCGAACATTCTCACCCACACTTGGCAGTACTGGTTGGAAAATGGCAGGGAATGACCAAAACCTGGTTTGAGCCAGATAAACTGGCGGATGAATCCCTCTGGCAGGCGGAGTTCATGCTGGTGCTGGGAGGTCGTTTCCTGTTATACACCTATCAGGGCAGCATGCAGGGGGAGCCATTGGAAGGCATGGCGCTTCTGGGCTACAATCCGCAACGTGGACGCTACGAACAGGCTTGGGTGGATTCTTTCCATAATGGCTCCGGAATCATGTTCTCACATGGTGTTGATAAAGATGGGGTTTTCAATGTGCTGGGCAGCTTCCCCACCGGACCGGACAGCCCGGATTGGGGTTGGCGCAACGAGATCCTCCCCCAGGAGAATGGAGAATTGATTATCGCTCACTACGGCATCACTCCCGAAGGTCTGGAATGGAAAGGCGTGGAAACGATTTACCAGCGGGTATAAGATACGAGGCGCAATTAAGGCTTCAAATTTCCAGAGTCAACCCGTCATAAGCAATCTCATAACCATAATGATTGGCGAAGCTCACCAGTTCCGGGTGCACCGGGTTGGCATCGTGGGCAATATGGGTTGCAAAGGTGCGCGCGCCTGGACTTAACAATCCTTCTTGCTTGAAACGGTCAAAATGATCAATGACCTCTTTGGCATTCATGTGAAAAGTGCCGGAATTGGTCAATCCAAAACTGTGATCCAGAACCACCAGATCAAATTTCATCTTCAAATCTCGAAAAGCCTGCCAGGTTTCTTCAAAAAACACACCGGTATCCGTACCATAAAAGAATGTGCTGCCGTTGGACTCAATGGCGTAGACCCTTGCACCTAAACCAGGCGCATGATTTGCTGGAAAAGCTGTAACTGTATAGGATCCGATGGGAGTAGGAGTATAGGGTTGAATTAGATGAGTAGATAGATTCAAAGACTTCTGTAATTCTGGCGATAAAAGATCCTGATCCCAAATATCTCTCAGGAAGGTCTCAGCTGAGCGCTGCAATGTTTCCACGGAGGCAAAAAACTGCAGTCGTGGAGCATTCTTCACGCCCAGAATAGGGCTGCGGGAAATAAAATGCGATACATCCAGGTGGTCAGCATGCGGGTGCGTCTGAATACAATATTGCACATTTGTTAATGGCACAGCATGGATTTGTGCTGCCGGCATGATATCCGGACCGAGGTCTATCAACAAATCATCGTTCACCAATACGGCAGATCGTTTTCGTAAACTGTGTCCTCCCAGGCTACGTGCCTTTTCACAATTATTACAATCACAGAAAGCTTCTGGGTATGCATTTGCTCCGGATGTTCCAAGGAAAGTGATTTTCATAATACCTCTCTTCCATTTTATATTGCTTGTTCAAATTCGTGGGGAAAAATTTTTTGTCTTTTTTTAATCCCTTTACAGGTGAATGTGGGCGGGGAGATCATATTTTAAAAATTTATGGTTTTTCATCAACTGAATCGGGAAATGGCTATTGACTTTTTATTTGTTTTTCTTTATTATAGTGTTTAGTTGTTGGACGTCCAACAACTAACAACAAAATCATTATACCAAACAACTACACCTCAATTCAATACCCCAATTTTTCATCTCAGCCAATTTAGTTCAATAAAAGGGAAACCCATATGAGTCCTGAAATCAACAGTGGTCCGCGCATTAAACAGGTAAAAGAATATTTATTAAATTACATCACCCAGAATCAACTCAAAGGCCAGGATCAACTCCCTTCCGAGACTGCTTTTGCCAAAACACTGGGAGTCAGTCGTAATACCTTGCGGGAAGCCTACATCGAACTGGAGAATGAAGGTGTGATCATCCGCCGGCATGGTATCGGCACCTTTGTCTCACATTCACGCGTCATTCGTGACTCTTTGAATGATTTTGCTCCGTTCTCGCAATTGATTCACGATAGCGGTTTCACACCTACCTTTGAAACCATCTCGATCTATGATGTGATTCCCCCCAACGAAGTCAACAGTGCTTTTTTCAATGCGCCGGATGCCAAAGTCTGTCTGATCAAACGCATCGTCAAGGCAGATGGGCAACCGGTTATGTATATCGAGGATTACATCAACCCGATCAGTGGACCCGAAAATCTGAATTGGGACGCGTTTGATGGAAATTTGGTCATGTTCTTATCAACCGCATTTAATACCCCTCTTCATCACATCCGCTCACAAATCCGCGCTGCAGCGCTAAATCCGGAATTTTCCAAATATCTTGATTTGGAAAGTGAAACACCCATTCTCTACGTGAGATCAACCATATTTAAGGAGGACAATCAAGCTATTGTATTCAGTCGAATTTACTTCAATTCCAATATCGTTGAAATGAATACCGTGCGTATGATTCGCACCAGTTAACCGATTTATCAAGAAAGGATAAAAAGAAAATGATCACCCTGAAAAGAATTCTTATCGTCATTATGTTATTCGCCATGCTGTCTGCCTGTGGACCGGCTGCCACACCTGAACCAGCCCCAGTTGAGCCAGCACCAGCTGAGCAAGAACCCGTCGATGAACCCGCGGAACCTGTTGAGGAAGTTGCCCCAACTGCGGAACCTGTCATGGAAGAACCCGAAATGGAACCTGTCACCATTCAGGTTTATTATCCTGTGGCTGTGGATGCACCAATTACAGCCATTCTGGATGGTTATATTGCTGATTTCGAAGCAGCTTATCCCTATATCACCGTTGAACCTGTCTACTCAGGTGGATATGCGGATGTGCAGACTGCCATCCAGACCACGATCGAAGGTGGCGGTACACCTCCGGCGCTGGCTGTTTTGCTTGCCACCGGCTTGTACGACCTGATCAATGCGGATTACATTGCACCAATGGATCAATATGTGGCTGCCATGGAAAATGGTCAGGCTTACCTGGATGATTTCCTGCCGGCATTTATGGCGAACTCCTATTATGATGACCAACTCTGGAGTATTCCTTTCCAGCGCAGCGCTGTTGTGATGTATTACAACGTGGATAAATTTGCCGATGCCGGAATTGAACCACCCACCAGCTGGCAATCCTGGGCAGAAGCCGCTCAAGCTTTAACTTCTGTCGATGGCGATACCACCAATTGGGGTTTGAAATTCTCTTCCGATTGGCCATACTGGCTGTTCCAGCCGTTAGCGATGGGTGCTGGACAAAATATCTTTGTGGATGATTGCACCATGGCTTTCAATGATCCCAAAGTGGTGGAAGCAGTTCAATTCTACATTGATCTTTCCAAAGTGTATGGCGCCATGCCGGAAGGCGTTCAGGCTTCCTGGGCAACCGACACCGCCGACTTCAGCAGTGGTTCCGTTGCTATGATTGCCCACACAACCGGTAGCCTCACCGGCCTCCTGAACCAGGCTCAATTTACGATTGGTGTTATGCCCTATCCCGGTAAAGAAGCAGGCACCTTCGCCAGTGTGCCTGGTGGTGGGAATTTCTACATCATGAAAGGTGCTCCTCAGGAACAACAGGATGCTGCCTGGAAGTTCATTGAATTCATCACCTCACCGGAATTAGCCGCTGATTACAGCATTCAGACCGGCTACATTGCCAGCCGATTTAGCGCTTTCGATACGCCTGCCATGCAGGAATACACCGCCAAAGTACCGCAAGCACTGCAGGCACGCGATGCCCTGCAATATGCTCAGGCTGAATTAGCTATTCAGAATCTTGGCCAGGTACGCAGCATCTTCCACAATTACATTCAAAAAGCATTCAATGGGGAAATGGGTGCTCAGGAAGCTATGGACGCTGCCCAGGCTGAAGCAGAAGCTGCCTTAGAACCATTCTGCCAGTAAAATAAATTAACACAATTTTGATAAAGGGGCGCTCCAGGAGCGCCCCTCCATTTCAAAGGAACCCGAAATGAGTATGATCAAATCGAGTGCCAAAAAACAAAAATTCAACCTTTTTCCTTATATTCTGGTGCTGCCAACCGTGGTCTTTGTGGCATTATTTACCGCTTGGCCAGTGGTACTTTCTATTTACAAAAGTTTTTTCCTGCAGCGCATGAATATAGCCAAATTTCGGGAACCTACCTTTATTGGCATTGAAAATTATTTGGATTTATTTGCAGATCCAAATTTTCATCAGGTATTAAAGAATACGCTTAATTACGTAATTGGTACAGTACCCATCAGCATTTTCCTGGGATTCTTTTTTGCGTTATTGGTAAATCGAAAAATCTTGCTCAAAGGACCCATTCGCCTGGCCTTTTTCCATCCCATGGTATTGCCAATGGTCAGTGCAGCTACCATCTGGTTGTTCTTTTTCACCCCGGGTTATGGTCTCATGAATTCAGCATTGCGCGTGTTGGGTTATACCGGGCCAGAAAACTGGACAGGGAATCCCGGTCTGGCTTTGCTTTCCGTCATCATTGTCGCCATCTGGAAGAACTCTGGCTATTATATGATTTTTTATCTTGCCGGATTGCAAAAACTACCCGGTGATGTCTTTGAGTCGGCCCAATTGGATGGCGCCAACGGCTGGCAAATTCTGTGGAAAATCACCTTTCCGCTCTTACGCCGGACAACTGTTTTCATCACCACCATCGCTTTTATTGATGCCTTCCGCACAGTGGATCACATCTTCGTGCTCACAACCGGTGGTCCCAGCCAGGCAAGTACGGTATTGCTCTTTCAACTCTGGCAGGAACGTTTTGAAAACCAGAACGTCGGGCTAGCTTCTGCCATTACTGTCATCTTCATCCTGATCTTATTGATCTTTACGGTAACCAATTTCCTGATCTCAGAACGGGAGGAAAAATAAGATGGGTGTTCCTGTGATGAACAAAAAGCAATTATCCCGTTTTGCCTCCTGGTTGCTCACCGCTTTCACAGCTGTGATTGCCATTTTCTGGACGATCCCGGTGGTTTGGGCAATCGTTGCCTCTATCCGCCCTATGTCTGATCCTATGATGGTGGGTGATGTGTGGTTAGGTTCCAGTTTAACCTTTGCCAATTATTTACGGGCCTGGTCATTAGCGCCATTTGGTCAGTACTATATCAATACCATCCTGATTGTGGTTATCATTCTGGCAGTTCAATTGGTTACCATCATTCTGGGAGGTTTTGCCTTTGCTAATTATCGCTTCGCCGGAAAAAAATGGGTGTTTTTCTTTATCCTGCTTCAGATGATGATTCCCACGACCGCGTTATTAGCACCGAACTTTGCCACCATTCGTGTGCTGGGTTTGTACAACACCCGACTGGCAATCGCTTTGCCGTATTTCGGTTCTGCCTTTGGCGTCTTCCTGATGCGCCAGGCATTTTTGGATGTTCCCCGTGATCTGGTAGACGCCGGTACCATGGACGGTTGCTCCTGGTGGCAACTGATCTGGCATATTTACCTGCCGCCATCTTTTCCATCACTGATTGCCTTCAGCCTCTCATCCATCACCTGGCACTGGAATGAATTCCTTTGGCCGCTGGTCATCACCAACAGCGACGCTGCCCGTCCACTCACAGCAGGATTGGTACGCTTCACCCAGCTGGGCGAGATCGGCGCCCAATGGCCGCTGCTCTCAGCCGCCACCCTGATCGTGATTGTGCCATTATTAATCACTTTTCTGATTTTCCAACGTCACTTTGTTGAGAGCTTTTTACATACAGGTATAAAGTAAAGATTCTTATAAAAGCTTAAGTCGTTAAGTTCTCAAGCCCTTACAACTTCAGTATTTGAAACCAAAATCAAATTTTACTTTCATTGGATTTCGTGCGTTGTAAAACAAAAAACCAGAAAAATGATCAGAATATAGGTTTGCTACAATCAGGAAAATGGAATTCGTGATTATTTCCAGAAAATGAGAATCGTTTATTTATTGTTGTTTAATAAACAATCATATAAAATAGGAAAAGTATCTCCTTAAATTATCATCCAATCTCTTCGCAAGCGCGGTCTGCTTAGCTGCATTTTATTATTTTAGAAAAGATAGATCTTCGGCTGGAGAAATAATTGTCCGCATCTTATTTAACAACCAAGCTTTACCAACCAAATGCAAAAACTGGGGAGATCCCTCGTCAACGATTATTCGAGAAGATGGATCTATATTTAAAGGAAGAACGGTCATTATTCTTAGTTTCAGCCCCACCTGGTTTTGGTAAAACGACCATCGTAAGTACCTGGACACGCAAAACTTCAATTCCAACTGCCTGGTTGTCACTGGATCCATCAGATAATGAACCTTTCCGCTTTTGGCAATATGTCATTGCTGCATACAGAACAATTTTTGATAAATTAAGTGAAGATTTGCTTCATACCATTAATTCCCCACTAATTCTCCCGCAGGAGATTGTTATTCCTGTTCTATTAAATTTTCTGGAAACACAACCAAAAAGGTGTGTGCTGGTTCTTGACGATTATCATTTAATCGAATCCCAAGAAATTCATCATGGGGTTGATGAATTATTGGACCATATGCCCAATCATTTTCATGTTGTTATCTGTACACGCTCAGATCCACCACTCCACCTCGCACGCCGGCGCAGTAAAGGAGAACTCTGCGAAATTCGTGCTACTGACCTGCGCTTCAATCTGGAAGAATCTCTTGAATTTTTCAACAAATCAATGCAATTAGAACTTACTTTGGAAGATGTAAAGACTCTAGAAACAAGGACTGAAGGTTGGATTGCCGGGTTAAAACTTGCCGGTATTTCATTGCGTGATACAGAAAACTCACAAGATTTCATCAATTCATTTCATGGAGAAAACCGTTTTATTACAGATTACCTGGTTGAGGAAGTATTATCCCGTCAACCAGAACACATTCAACGATTCCTGATGCAGACATCCTTCCTTCAACGATTTAATGCTGCTCTATGTGATGCAATAACAGGGCGAAATGATAGTAAAGAAATACTAAATCAACTCGAGGATAATAATTTATTCCTGATTCCTTTGGATTATCAAAGGTTTTGGTTTCGATACCACCATTTGTTCGCACGAATCTTGAATAAAAAATTTGAAATAGCATTTGGATTATCTGCTTTGAAACCTCTCCTTGCCAAGGCAAGTGAAGAGTGTGCCCGCCAGGGATTGTATGTTGAAAGTATCCAATATCTATTTGATGCGGGCGATTTTGAAAAGGCGGCAGAAACTATCCTGGTTTTGTCAAAACTAATCTATCATCAAAACGACCTTCCTATGTTATTGCGTTGGACAAAATTGATACCAGCGAAAATCCTCTCACAGATGCCTGGTCTATGTGTTTCCTTGGGTTGGGCTGCGCATGCAACCGGTAATCCGGAAGTGATGAAGCAATTGATTGATTATGTGGAAAAATATAGCGGAATCGCGGTGAAGGACTTTCTTTTGCTTTCGTACGAAGAACAATGTCAACTTCCCAAAGAATTTCTGGCTTATTTTATTGAAACTGTTGCATTAAAATTGAGGCTTGCGATAGACGAGGGATTATCACAGGAAGAAATGGATTTGTTTTTACAATTATTGCCCTGGTTGGTGCCAGATCGAGATCAAGAACCTTACGTGAATAATAGTCCATCACAACTCAGGCCTGTAATGCTGTTCCAAGCTGGATTAGCATATCATTTATTGGGAAATCTCGATCGAGCGCTGCCCCTATATAAGGAATCAATCGCTATCAGTAAAGAACTTAATAACCATTTTCTTGTTTCACTTGGCATGGGTTATCTGGGACAAGTTCAGGCAGCACAAGGAAATCTTACACTGGCAGAATTCACCTGGCAGGATGCCTTGTCGTATGCTAAACAAAATGGTTATGAACACGACGTCTTTTTTAGTGTATCAATGGTTGGATTAGGCTGTCTTGCATACGAGCGTAATGATTTGGATCAGGCAGAAAAATTATTGTTAGAGGGAATTTCATTGGCAAAAAATTGGGCTGCCTGGCAGGGATTGTTACCGGGTTATACACAGCTCGCTGTTGTGTTTCTGGCAAAAAATGCTTATGAAAAAGCTGAAGAAGCATTAAATTCACTTAAACTTTTCCAAAAAAGTGCACCAAAAATGATTCTGCCGGCAATTGTTTACTACCAAGCTTTGATATTATCCCGCCAAGGAAAACCAGAATTAGCAATTAAGTTATTAGAAAATGAAAATTCCCACCAAATCGAACATAGGTTGATATTTCTTGAGATTTTAATTTCATCCAATAAAATAAAAGAAGCTGAAATTCTTGTAAACCGTTTAGAAAAATACACTTTAGGAGCTGATCTGGATGGCTATTTTATAAAAATCCTTTGCCTGAAATCTAAATTATTATTAATGAAAGGTGAGGAAAATACAGCCAAATTAACATTTGAAGAGGCATTAATGCTTGGAGAAAAAGAGCTTTTTATTCGCACATTTTTGGAAATAGGCGAACCTTTATTGCCTTTGTTAAGGATGATAGATAAACCTGATTTATCAGAATATAAAACAAAGTTGATCAGATTTTTTTCCCAGGACAATAATTTGCCAAGATCCGATTTTGAAAGAGTTAATGCATTACTAAAAAATCCTTTAACCAATCGCGAATTAGAAATCCTTCAAAGAATTAACCAGGGTGAGGACAACCAGACATTAGCGGCTCATTACACTATTTCCATTAATACAGTTAAAAAGCATGTCAGCCATCTTTTTGAAAAACTGGGGGTCGAAAATCGGATTCAGGCAATCGAGAAAGCTCGTCAGTTAGGGATATTGAAATAATCCTTTTCAATCAAAAAATACTACTTAAGCTATAACAAAATGCTACTGGGGGGTAATTGAAGCTTGGATTTGATAGTTGTATATTAATCGTGGATATTCAAATTAGAGAAAGAAATTATCATGAAAATATCAATCATCTTTTTGCGTCTTTTTCAATTTATTGTTTTGACAATTCTGTTTGCCGTAATCTATATGTTGAGCTCTGCGCCATTAGCGCCTTTTTTTCCTCCAATACCATCTGACTCTGGTTTATTTCCCAGTCCTATTGATTTTTTGTTCGTCTCAGCCACACAAGCGTTGGTAATAATGACATTGTTGTTATCTTCAAAATGGTATTGTTGGAAACTTGCCTTAGCGACCAGTTTTTCATTTTATGGCGTAACCACAATCATGTCACAAATTGAGACAAGGTACTTTCTTTCAGACCTAACACTGCCGGAAGGTCTATTACAGAGAATGTTTTTATCAGGAGTTCCTACCGCTTTTGTATTTATCCCTTTTGCTGTTTTTATATTATGGAAAATAAAGAAACCAACAATTGGTATTGTTTATCAACCGTCCACAATCCCCGTAAAGCAATGGGTGGCGAAATTGGTAGTACTAGGATTCATTTACCTTTTACTTTATTTCAGTGCCGGCTACTTCATTGCTTGGCGGAATCCCGATGTTAGAGCTTTTTATAATGGTATTGACCATGCAAATTTTTGGATGTCAATATCATATAATTGGAAAAATGACCCTATCTTGTTTTTATTCCAATTTGTTCGCGGCTTTTTGTGGATCATTTTTGCTCTCCCTGTTCTTCGCATGACCAGGGGATCGGTATGGTCAAAAGCCTTTATGGTTGGTTTATTATTAGGTGTTCCAATGAATATTGGACATATTCTTTCCAATCCCTTGATTCCTTCAGCCAGTGTTCGTCTTAGCCATATGATTGAGACATCAACTTCAACTTTTATATTTGGCTTGGCGATTGTCTGGTTATTACATCGAAGTCACCATTCTGTTGCTGATGTATTTGGAATTTCAAAAATTGGTTCACCCCGACCAGTCAATGTTACTACCTAAAGATTTTTGGGGTTGGAGGATTAATGAAACAATCATTACGATCATTGCGTCTAGGACAACCAGCAATATACCAGATTAAGCTGCTTGGAGAACTTGGCCAGGAGTGGGCATCCAGTTTCGATCAGTTCCAAATTGAGGTTACAAAATATGACCAGGGTCCATCAATTGCAAGTCTCTCCGGAAAAGTTGCTGATCAATCTGCCCTACACGGAATCCTTAATCAAATAAGAGATTTGGGATTGGTTATATTGCTGGTGAAGTGCATAAGTGATCAGGTTGAAAAAAAGGTTGATTGATGTGTTGAATTGATCGCAGGAGTTCCCTATGAAAGCTAAAAGTGTAGATGAACCAGTAGTCGAAAACGTTTGTGGCAAGTTGAGGTTATTCCAAGCACCTCCTCTTCTGATCATAATCTCAAATCATGAAGATCTCCTTGCATTTATTGAATACATTGTGCCAATTCAAATTAATTCTCGAGATTGTCAAGAAAATCAACAATGCTTCAGAACTAAGGATGATCAAATTATAAATTCAGAACAGTTAACTGATTCGATCAAAAGCGTAGACAAAAATTTGATCGTATTTCCACTCGGAGTTTAAAGCTAGACAAGAATTAAAGGAAATCCTCATGAATAAAAAGTTTCTTACCCAAATTATTGCAAGTCTATTCTTTTTGATTGTTTTATCACTTATCGATGTATTGATGAGTATCTCAGCAGAGTCTTCTTTAAATCAAGAAATTAATTTTGCTGAAATGAACCATTATATTGAAAGTCAAATGAATAAACATGGCCTCAAAGGTGTTTCGCTAGCTATTACAGAAGGAGACCAGATTGTTTATCTGAAGGGTTATGGCACAGCTGGCGAGAAGCGACCAATGACCCCTCAGACACCTATGTATATTGGTTCCCAAAGCAAATCATTTACTGGTCTCGCTATTTCTCAACTAGTTCAGGCTGGCAAAATTGATCCGAGCAAACCGGTCATTGATTATATTCCGGACTTTCGGATAGCAGATCAGAATGCAACCCGTAAGATAACCATTAATCACCTGTTACACCATGTCAGTGGATTGTCTGAAGCCGGGTTTATAGCTATTTTACCTGATACTGCTTCTAAACAAGACCTGATTGATGCGCTTGCAGAAGCAACTCTGACTGCTCCTATTGGAACCAAATTTCAATATTTCAATGTTGGATATGATGTGCTTGCAATCGTAATAGAGAATGTAACCGGAATCACTTATGATCAATACATCAATGAAAATATTTTCATCCCTCTGGAAATGTCCAACTCCTTCACGGATCCCATAGTAGCCCGTGAGCATGGACTCTCGCAGGGTTACACTCGTTTCTTTGGATTCCCTGTTCCGACTGAGCAACCTCACCGGGAGTACGAAGTCAGTGCTGGTTATATTATTTCAAGTGCAGAAGATTTAGCCAAATACGCCATAGCACTACTGAATGATGGGAAATTTAAAAATTTAGAAATCATAAATAAAGATGGGCTTCAAATGCTTTTCAAACCTGTGCAAAATTATGGAATGGGGTGGTTTATCAGTCCAGATC
This sequence comes from Anaerolineaceae bacterium, assembly GCA_014860845.1. The sequence continues at coordinate 1,924 of JACZIY010000427.1, read as the reverse complement.
GGTTCTTCCATGGTGGGGCTAATGAAACATTCCGGGCAGAAATTGATCTGATACCCTCTCGCAAGCTGGGAATTGTTCTGCTGATTAATCAGGGGTATATGGTGGATCACTTTATTTCAGGCCCACAGGTTATGAATGGCGTCAGAGAAATAGCATTAGGAAAGGAACCCCAATCCATTTCTTCCGGATGGTCGGTAAGAACAATCGGGTCTGGTTTATTGGTGTTGGTGCTTGGATTAATCACCTTGCAAACCTTCAATTTTTTGAAATTGTCCAAATGGAAAGAACGTGCCAAAAATTGGTCTGTAATTAAAACAATTTGGGAAGTAGCAATTAGTTTTATCATTCCCACGGTTATTCTGGTGGTAGTGTTCTCACAGATCAAAGGTTTCTTTGGCACCCGCTTTAACTGGACGTATCAAATCTTAATGATGTTCCGATCGCTCCCGGATATTTCGATCTTGATGATCGTTGGTTCTGTACCCGATTATGTTCAGGGATTCATAAAACTATTTTGGGCAATCAATCAAAAGAAAAGAAGGCTTGTTAATAGGCAAGCACATGAAATGGAAATTGGATAAATAGAATGATGATGAAAATTTTTTTTAAGTTTATTTTTTCGATATCAGCAATATTTGCTGGGGTTGTTTTATTACTCTTCATTGCATTGAGCATCCATGATTCGCCCGTATATGCATGGCGTATCATCACTATGTTGCAATCTGACACAGGTGACATCAATCATTTTCCAACGCGATCGATTGATAATGGACCCGTCGTCTCTAATTTGCCAATTGAGATTTTACCAATTCCCAAATTGGTAAAATTCCAATATAAAGGTTCAGAGCGTACAGAATCTTTACAGGATCTGATTCTCAGAACTGATACCACTGCATTTGTAGTAATTCGAGATGACAAAATCATTCATCAAGAATATCCCGAAGGAAAATATGAACAGGTAAACACCTCCTTCTCGGTTGCCAAATCATTCGATTCTGCCCTGATTGGAGCAGCGATTCAAGATGGTTTTATTGATTCTGAAAATGATTTGGTTATCAAATATGTTCCCGAGATTAAAGGAAGAGGATTGCATGATCTAAGAATTCATAATCTTTTACGTATGGATTCAGGAATTCGATACTTCAGCGCAGATGATCGGCTTTTTATTTTTGAACCCCTCAGTGATGATGCGCTTACTTATTACCCGCCGGATCTCAGAAAAATAGCCCTTAGTGTTCAGGCGTCCATTACGCCCATTGGTGCTACATTCAAATATAATAATTTTCATCCATTATTGGAAGGATTAATTATTGAGCGCGTCACCGGAATGCCGGTTGCAGAATATTTACAGGAAAAGATTTGGAAACCAATGGGGGCTGAGTTTCCTGCTTCCTGGAGTCTGGATAGTGAAAAATCTGGTTTTGAGAAAATGGAAAGTGGAATCAATGCCACGGCTGTTGATTTTGCCCGTTTCGGATTGTTATATCTGCACAATGGCTATTGGAATGGCAATCAAATATTGCCAGAAGCCTGGGTTCAAAAATCAACTCTCCCAGATCCAAATGACAACAGATTTTTTGAGGGTTATCCAAGCTGGCCAGAAATTGGGGGGTATTATGGTTACCATTGGTGGGGTTTAATGAATAATGATGGATCATACGACTTTATGGCGCGTGGACATTTAGGACAAATTATTTATGTTTCCCCAGAAAAAAACATGGTAGTTGTCCGTTTAGGCTCTGAACCTGATTCAAACCTACTCTGGTTTAATGTAATCAGGTCCTTGATTAATCAGATGCCTTGATTTGTATTAGGAGATATTTGGATAATTTTTGTTTTCTTTGCCTTAGATTCCACTAATTAACTCTATTTCCTCACATACATCAACGCATACGAGAAGAAGATCATGGCATCCGGCAGGAAG
>JACZIY010000426.1 GCA_014860845.1 Anaerolineaceae bacterium | reverse complement strand
GTTTCAGCTTTAAAATGATGTGTTTTGGTTGGTGTCTTCGTTTCATTACTCATATTAATCCTCCTGAATGCATAGTCAGATCAATCATAATTCATATTTATAAGATTCTTATAAAAAAAACGGGTTTTCCATACGGAAAACCCGCCTCAACTTAATCATGTTAAAAAATTACAGATACTGTGCTTTGACTGCAGGAATGAGATACTCATTAAACGCTCGTTCCTGATCAAAATCTGGAGCCCATCCCCAGTCGGTAGTGGCAGCGCTATCATCCACATCAGCTGGCCAGGTATCTACGATTCCCTGCCTGGCGATGTCAGGCTCAAAAGTGATTTCAGCATTTGGAAATGCGTTTATCACGATATCAAAAAATTCTTGTGCAGATGGATTGAAACTTGTTACGTTGTAGACTAATTTTGATAAGTTTCTTTGGTCTGTTTTTTCCAGATCCAATAATGCTTTAATTGCATCAGGCATGACCATGAATGGAAGTCGAGTATCTGGTCTGACAAAACAGCGGTATTTCTTACCCAAAGCTGCATGATGGAGCATTTCAGGTCCATAGTCACTGGTACCTCCTGTCGGTGTAGTAATAGCCGAAATAAGTCCTGGGAATCGAATAGCGCGAAAATCTATTCCACTCGAATTTTTGTCAGCGGCTAATTGACGATAATATTTCGTGTAGTAACGGCCCAATTGCTCACAATATAATTTATTACAACCGTACATGGTGGTTGGTTGGCACCACATTTCCTCATTTATTTTACCTGAAGCGTTTTTGGTGGCATTATCAGGTAAGCCATATACTGCAATCGAGCTTGGATAGAGAAATTTAACTGGTTTGCCTTGCCAGGTAGCTTGCTCCACAGCTAAACGTAATAGATTCAGTGTTCCTTCAACATTAACCCGGTGAGCTGTTTCTGGATTGTATTCTGCTTTGGTTGAAAGAATGGAAGCCAAGTGATAAATCGTTCGAATTTCATATTCTGCGACCAACCTTCCCAGTAGCATGTGGTCTAGAATATCTCCCTGAATAAATCGCTCACACTTAGGCCGGAGGTGGTCATCGAGGGGCATTACATCCAGGGCAAGAATGTGCGTTTTGTCATTTTCGGCTAAATGGGAAATTAATCCATGCCCAATTTCTCCATTTGCCCCGGTGATCAGGACTACTTCCTTTCTCATTCAAACTCTCCTTTAACTTAAAAATGGGGATGAAAATTCAATTAATAAGAATTTATTAATTAATTGTAACCAAATAATTGATTTCCCATAGATACTATTTGTACTGAAATTAATATAAAAAGCTCAGCTTAATGCTGAACTTTTTATCATTTAATAAAGTTTTCGAATTATCCGGTAACGGTCTCTTTTTTCCTGAACCAATTTTTCCATTCTTTGTTTTCCCACACTACCAGGAGGGGAGCTGCAACAAATATGGAAGAATAGGTACCACTGAAAAGGCCAACTAACAAAATAACTGCAAACTCACGCAGGGTCACACCACCAAATAATGCTAAAGCCAGAAGCATGAATTCTACGGTCATCAATTGAGTGTTAATGGATCGTTGCAACGTTTGGATGATGGAGTGGTTTACCAATTTTTCGAATTGTAATTTTCTGAATATTGTACTGTTTTCTCTAATTCGATCGAATACAACGATTTTATCCTGTACAGAGAAACCAATAACCGTTAATAATGCTGTCAG
>JACZIY010000053.1 GCA_014860845.1 Anaerolineaceae bacterium | reverse complement strand
TCATTGTATCGCCCTCAAGCACTGAGTAAACGATCCAGTCATCCGGTTTGCTACAGATGATGACGGTGGGACTTCTGAACGCGATGCTGGTGCGCGATGGGATTAAGTCGGATTGGAGTGTCGGGGTGCCGAGCAGTCCGTTCTGCATGGCTTGCAGGGTGAGTTGGGCATAATAGGCGGCGTCCGGGGTGATTTCTGTGGGATTGTTATTAGAAACAACGGCATTGGGATCGTCCGCTGAGGTATTTGCCCCTGTGAGATTGGGCGTGGTGAAAATGAGCACCAGTAAGATGACCAGTACCACGGATAAAAGAATGGTGACGAGGGTAAGCGGTTGCAGTTTGGAGCGTTTCTCAGCAATCCCAGCCTGTTTCACGGGTTCAGCAGCCGCAATAGGAGTTGGTTCGGGAGGAGTTTCTTTAAGTTTCCTTAAATAGACCGGGCAATTTACGTGGTTTGACGTCAGGCAGTACGATTCCTGGTGCTGGGGGGATATCGTATCCGGCCTGCTCAGATAGTAGCAATAATGAAGAGGATTGATATTGTCCCTGTGGTCGGATGGATCATAACTCAGTCCGAGCCCAGGACAGATTTTGGGGTTATTCAAGCATTCCTCCAGGGAAAGATTATAGGTTAATTATGACATAATTTTCAGGATTAGGGGTGAGTATTGAGGATTGAGGATTGAGATTTGAGGATCGAGACTAGAGAATGGAGTGTTGAAAAAGATTTGACGAGTAATTAATCCTGGCTAAAATCAAAATAAATCCATCATGCAAAGGACTCATCAAAGATGCCTAAAAATAACGCTAATATCGGCAATTCGCAATCAAAACGCTCACAATATTCTCAACCTGATCCTGATCAACACTCGTATAAAAATTTAATTGTTTGGCAGAAAGGGATTGACTTCGCCATTGATGTTATTGATTTAGTTGATCATATGGAAACCGATCGGAAGCATTATCGATTGATTGAACAATTAGAAGCATCTGCCACATCAGTACCCATGAATATCGCTGAAGGAAAGGGAAGATTTACTGATAAAGATTATGGACATTATCTTGTTATAGCAAGGGGTTCGCTATATGAAACAATGACATTATTGGAGATCTTCATGAGGAAAAATTGGATTTCAATAGATCAATTTAATGCTATTGAAAAACAATCCATTGAAATATCCAAAATGTTGACCTCGATTCATTACAATTTGAGAAATCAGGATTGCCCAAGGGCATGATATGAGGGTTGCCCAAGGGCATGATATGAGACTTGAGGATTGAGGATAACTGTGTCGTCTTGAAATCTCAAAACTCAAAACTCAAAACTCAAAACTTGCGAAGCACCTTTCGAAGCACATTGCAAAGCACCTGTAGCGTAGCGGAAGGGCCTCGTAGCGGAAGGGTAATCCTGAACCCTAATTCCAGGCTTAAGGTGTGCCTTCTTCGGTTGGGATGGGTGTGTCCGTAGCGACTGGCGTGGCTGTTGGTGGGATCATGGTCGACGCAGGTGTATCTTTGAATAGTGGATTTTTTGTGTTTGTTGCGATTGGGATGATGGTACTTGTCCGGGTGCTAATTACTGTTGCAGTTGGTGTTATTTGTGGGGGATTATAAATCGATGTTGGATTAGGAGTTTGTGTGGCAACGGGAAAGATTGGAAATTTGGGTAAAAAGATGCTTTGGCCAACCACCAATTCAGTGGTATTTAAGCAATTTGCTTCCATCAAATCTTCCACAGGCATGTTTGTCCAATTGCTCAACTTTTCTAATGTGACTAATGGTTCCACCGAATAAACAATCCAGCCATTCGGTTTGACACATACAATCTCTGTCGGTTTTTGATCCCCTGAAAGCGTACTGGATGGTATCATGCTAGTCCCTACTAAAGGAGAAAGTGTGGGAGTTCCTTTCAGTAAAGAATTTTCTAAGGCTTGGAGAGTAAGTTCCAGAAAGCTGTAAGAATTGTTGAAAGTTGAATTTGGAGTCAATATAAAATCTGTAGTTGTACTGGTAGCGTAGCTTTCCAGAGGTAAATTATTGTTTGATTGAGAGATTGGATTATTGAGGGTAATCTGATTTTTTATGAATAGTACCAACAAAATTGTGAAAACCACCATCGCCATAAGTGTGATGATGGTAATCCAAGGTCTGCGTGAGGCGTTCGGTCCATAACGAGATAGGGTTGGGGTTCCAAGAAATTTAGGTATCTGAAGTAAATTCTTTCCCAGGATCATCCGATTATTACTGAGGAAAATTGGACAGCTTTTGTGATTTTCACTCAGACATAATTCGTTTTGGTGAGATAGATTAATTGCCCTCGGCTTTGCCTGATGATAGCAATAATGATAAATAGTGGCATATGTCATATGATTGTAGTCATCATTTTTAAGGCCAAGACTGGGACAATATTTTGCGTTCGCCATACATTCCTCGGAGTAGTTACAATATTATTATATGCCAAAATTTGGAGAGGGAGATAGGGTCCAGGATTTGGAATTTGAGAATTAAGGTCAGGGATTCAGAAAACCAAATCCCATGCACCTAACACCTTCGTGACTTTTATCAATTCCAAATATCCCCATTTGCTAGTAAAATTGAATTCAGTCTACAACAGCGGAGGAAACATGAAGGTTCTCGTCATCGGTACAGGGTATGTTGGATTGAACACGGGTGTGGTGCTGGCTTATCTTGGACATCAGGTTACGTGTCTGGATTTGAACACAGAGAAGATTGATCTGCTGAAAGCGGGGAAATCGCCGATTTATGAGCCCAATCTGGATACGATGCTGGCACTGGCTTATGACCATCTGACCTTTACGAGCGACTATGATGCCGCGGACGTCGCCAACTCGGATGTGGTTTTCATTGCGGTGGGGACGCCTTCGAATGCAGATGGATCCGCCAACCTGGAGTATGTGCGTCAGGCTGCGCATGCAGTCGGATCACGGCTGAACGATCACTTCACGGTGGTGGTGAACAAATCCACGGTGCCGATTGGCTCGGGTAACTGGGTCGGGACGATTGTGCGCGATGCCTACCTCGAATCGCATGCTCCCCGGCAAGAGACGAATTATGCCATTGCCTCCAATCCCGAGTTCCTGCGGCAGGGTTCTGCGCTGTATGATACCTTCTATCCGGATCGAATTGTCGTCGGTGCTGAAGATCCACGCGCGATTGATGTGCTTACGAATCTGTACCGCCCGATTTTGAACCA
>JACZIY010000425.1 GCA_014860845.1 Anaerolineaceae bacterium | reverse complement strand
TGATTGAAAGAAACCCTTCAATCTCGGATCTTAAGAATTTAGCTGATCGCTATGCAAGTCAGGTAATTCGTTTTTGCCTTAAAACCGGTTGGGACTATGCTTGGGGATTTAGTTTTATTCCTTTTGAGGGATTGAGAAATTATGAATCTACTGAACTATTGGAGCATGATGACCGTAGAAGAATCTGGACGAACGATAATGAAGGCCCCATTAGTTCATGGGATGATTTTTACAAGTATCCGTGGCCTCGCGATATTGAAAACATAAATCTTTCTGTTAGATGTATGGCTAATCAGGTTCCAGAGGGGATGAAAGTAATGGTTATCCCTGGCGGTCTCTTTGAGTGGACAACTTGGTTGATGGGATTTGTGCCTTTCAGTTATGCATTGTCAGATCAACCCGATCTGGTCGACGCAGTAATTGAAAAAGTGACTGAAATCGTTTCTTCTGTTGTGGATGATGTTATTGATGAACCTGGTGTTGGTGGCATCTTCATGGGAGATGACTGGGGGTATGCAACTGGTACGATGATCTCGACAAAATTAATGCGGGAAAAATTCATCCCACCCCTGAAAAAAATCGTGGATCGTGTTCACCAGTCGGATAAATTATTCCTGTTACATTCATGTGGAAAAATGTTTAAATTGATGGATGATTTGATCGCTATCGGTGTGGATGGAAAACACAGCTATGAGGACAAAATTTTTCCAGTAGAACAGGCATACCAACAATATGCTGACCGTATCGCTATTATCGGTGGCGTAGATGTGCATTTACTGGCTTCGGGAACCGAAGAACAGGTGCGCAAGCGAACGCGCGAGATCCTGGAAGCCTGTGCACCAGGCGGTCATTATGTGCTTGGTACTGGAAATTCAGTCGTTAATTACATGCCATTAAGCAATTACATGGCGATGTTGGATGAAGGCAGAAAATGGAATGAGGAGAACTGGTCCTAATTTCTCACCGAAAGTTTTCCAACTTACGTCAAACTCATCATTAATGATCAGAAGGATTTTCCGATATGAATAGTTTAGAGGATAAATTTTCAGCCCAATCTTTAATCTCTTCCCAATTTCTGGCATCATTGGCTGCTAAATTATGCAGGGGAGAGGCAGGGGGTTTAGTCAACAATTTGTCCAGAAAACGCAATTTTTCAGGCTCGTAATTTCCACCAAACATAACCTTTGAAATGGGTTTGAACCATGGAAATTGTGTGAGTTCATTCTCCAATTGGTTTTGGGTATCTGTTAATTCCTTTTCAGTATCACCAATAGGCCCAAGCGCAAAGAATGCAACCGGTTTTTTGGAGAGAATTTCCTGATTCTTCATAAGGAAATTTTTTGCATCTTTCAACATACTGCCGATATAAAAAGGTGCTCCGATGACGATGAATTGATATTGTTCGAGGGTTTCAACTTTTTTGCATGGAAGTATATTAACTTCAAATCCACTTTGAATAAATATTTGTGCAATTCTTTCCGCAACTTCTTTGGTGGATCCGTATCGGGTGGCAAAGGCAATCAAGACCAATTTTGACATGATATCCTCCTATCGAATTATTCATCAAAATTAATTTAATACCATAACATGAATTCTCTCTCACTAAGAAGGAGGAAAAATTGTCCAGGTGGTGAAGAGACCCACATTCGATTATTCGTTATCTCATTCGTTGACAGCAATTCCTGGCTTCCATTTTTGTAGCAAGCTTTTGCTAGATTATGCGATTGTTCCAGGTGTTCAATAATTATTATTGCATACCTGTAATGGATATCAATATTAATGAATCTCCTCAACTCTTATTATTCTACACATTTTATGATCGAAATAAAGAGGATTAAAACAATAATTTCAGCGAATTAAAATCCAAATCGATAAATGGAACATCATTTTCGATATTGATCTTTCGATTATGCATGAATCGCATCGCCCAGCTATCTTCGATGTTGTCCAGGTCAAAATCTCTTTGAATGACTGCATATAACTCAATCTCGCGCATTTTGAGGAAATAAGGAATTTCTTTTAACAAATCGAGGTCGAGAGGGAAATAGTGTAAATATCCTTTAAGGAAATGACTCATGAACTCCCTCGTGAGTGCTGCTTTTTCTGTAGATGATGCCACCATGTAAAAAAGGACAATTGCGATATCGTTGATAAACCAGTTATAACCACAATCATCGAAATCAAATAAGGTAATTTTTCCCTGGTCATCAATAAATAAATTTGATCCGTGGGCGTCCTGATGTACCAGACCATAAGTCTCTGGATTTTTCGGAAGTTTGTTTACATGCATACAAACCGCTTTGTATTTTTCTCGAATTAAAAAAACGCTCTCAGGTAAATATTGCTCAACATAGTCAAAAATCGGATTATCCCATTCGGGGCGTTTCCTTTCAGGTTGCAAGGGTTGAAATTGATTGGTCAAAGCATGCATTTGACCAATCAATTCCCCATAGGATTCAAAGAGGTTAGGCGTCCACCTCCCCCATGGGGGAGTTCCTGCTGCTTTTACAAACGCAGTGGCTAAAAAATAACCAACATTCTGATCTGGAATGGTTTCCACCAAATTTCCATGCAATGAAAGAATAGACCTGGCAACTGAAATTCCGTGATCAGCGAGATAATTAATCCAATCGACCTCGCCATGAATGAGAGCTTCATCACGGCGAATGGAATGAGAAATGCGCAGGATGTATTCCCCAGTTTTGTTTTTGAATTCATAGATAAAACTTTCAAAGCTATCCAGAATATGAATTTCATCTTTTACGATTCCATATCTTTGCATTGCTTCATGTAATATGTCTTCATTAAAAAGGTCTTTGATTCGTTGTTCCATTTTTTCCTTTAATCCTATGAAAGGAGCTAGAATGATGTAATTCCTGAATTGAATTT
>JACZIY010000424.1 GCA_014860845.1 Anaerolineaceae bacterium | reverse complement strand
TAAGAAATGGAGCGAGTATGGGCTCCGGGCTGATCGACCTCTAGAGGTAATCGAAGCCATTCGCGGAGTAAATGCTATCTGCATTCCTACCAATCGACCACCCAAAATTCGCCCTCAATTTCGGCATTTCAACAATAGTGGCAATTATGTGGTCCGGGTGCAGGAAGCCGAGATCGGGTACCCGGGTAATAGTCTCTTTACAGCGCGTGATGTGGAACTCAAACGCGGTCAATGTGCTGTATTGATGGGGCCGAATGGTAGCGGAAAAACAACTTTTCTTAAAGTGCTACTGGGTGAAATGGAACCACTACTAGGTGAGGTGCAACCGGGTGCTGGTTTGCAGGTCGGTTATTTTGCGCAGGCACAGGAACAACTAAAGGGTACCCATTCTGTATTGGAAGAGTTCCAACGTCACAAGGATATGGAAGAAGAAAGTGCGCGCCGACATCTGGCAGCTTATCTATTCCGTGGAGAAGATGTATTTAAACCAATTGATGGATTGAGTGGTGGTGAACGAGCAAGGCTGGTGATGGCCATCCTGGCTTTGGAAGGTGCCAACTTCCTGGTGCTGGATGAACCCACCAACCACCTTGATATCCCAGCCCGTGAAGCCTTACAGGAAGTGTTGGAGGAATACAATGGAACCATTCTGCTGGTCTCACATGACCGTTATTTGATTAACCGTCTGGCTACGCGTGTATGGGAGATCAAGGACAAACAATTGATCACCTTCAATGGGAATTATCGCGAATACATTCTACGTCAGACGGCTCTACGAAATGGTGGACAGAATGGTAATCGGAAAATCCTCCTCACCCAGGCTCCCATGGCACGCGATAACAGTCGCGAGACCCGTCAACGCAGCCTGGATCTGGAAAAACTGGAAGGCCGTATTCGCGAAAAGGAGAAAGAGATTCAACACCTTTCTCATGAGTTACAAAAGACCGGAAAATCTGGTGCTTTTGAAAAAATGCATCAACTCAGTAATCAACTTGCGCACGCTGAAGCTATCATGGAAGAATTGATGCAGGAATGGGAACAGTTGGTTGCCCAATAAACCATTTTTAATCTGAATTCAAATTAAAACAAAAATGAAGAAAGTCGAATCAACAATTAATGGGTTCGACTTTCTTCATTATTTAACGAACCAAAATAACCTGGCCATTCGTACATAATTTCACAAGAATCAAACTTTTCAGGAACAATTTTCGTATATTTAACGTCAAACACGAGGTTACAGAAATTAAATAACTTTAAAAATTAAGGAGCTACTATGAAAACCAATCGATTTAATTCTCATAAATTACTAATCATTCTGATTGCCTGCACAGTTATTCCATTCTTAATCTCTGCCTGTCAACCAAACATCGCTTCTGTTGATGCAGTTGAGGAAATTCCTGTTTCCCCTACCGTTCAGATCCCGGAATCGATCGAACAAACTGTATCTATCAACCTGGATTTACTAGATATTGCCCAGGGGAAAAAAGATGAGACAATAGCTGCAGTTCAACCTAACGATGAGAGACCTTATTGGGAGATCATGCCGGAGCATCTTTTGGTTACACTCGAGGATTATCCAATTCGCGACCACATCCTAAAACCACAAATCTTTGTCTATCCAATAGCTGATTTGCCAAAATTCAATACAGGTGCAGCTACCATCGCCTCTGATTTGAAATCCCTGTTGGAGGATAGACAGATTAATGATTACCTTCCATTTCTACCCATGTTCAATGCTGCCCAGGTAATGCATTCCCAGGTGAAATTCCTTGAATTCAAAAATGGGAGTGGTGTACGTTTTCTGACCCAGTTCGATCAAGCGCCCTTGCCCATCAATAATATAGAGTTGATTTATACTTTTCAGGGTTTGACCAGCGATGGCAAGTATTATGTAGCAGCAGTCTTCCCGGTAAACCATGCAGATTTACCGAATAGCAACCAGGTTGTCGCTCAGCAAGAATCCGATCTGGAAGAATTTCCAACTTATCTGGAACAGACAATTGCGTGGTTAGGACAACAACCTGATGCCAGCTTCACACCCGATCTTTCAGCACTGGATGCGTTGATCCAAACTATCGAAGTGAAATAATTACAAACAGGTCAATCAACAAAAAAGATTGACCTGTTTTTATTCATTCTAATTAATTGTTTAAACCGGTTACTCTACTGATTTCGTTTCTGGTGGTTGTTCACCTGCCATCATTAAACCAATGGATTGTAAGGTGGCATCCTTGCGATCAATCACTCCCATGATCTCTCCATGAAATATAACCGCGATGCGATCGGAGAGGGCAAAGATTTCATCGAGATCCTCAGAGATCAGGAGCGTGGCTGTGCCGGTTTCGCGCTGTTCAATGATGCGTTCGTGAATATATTCAGTTGCCCCAATATCAACCCCACGGGTTGGTTGGGCAGCTATTAAT
>JACZIY010000423.1 GCA_014860845.1 Anaerolineaceae bacterium | reverse complement strand
GAATATTACATATTGGATTGCACTCACCCTCAAGCCATTCAATATCTAAAGGATGTCTTCTCTACCTGGCACAATGATTGGGGCTGTGATTATTTCAAGACAGACTTCATGTTCTTTGGGAGTGAATATGGACCTGAGCGCGCTGTTTACTACACACCTGGTTTGACTCGTATAGAGATTTGGAGAAAAACTGCGGAAGTCATTAGGGAAGCCATAGGCGATGCACTCTGGGTAGGTTGTGGTTGTCCATTATGGGCATCGGTTGGACTGATTGAAGCGGTTCGAATCGGTAGGGATATGGGAGTCTCGTGGAGAGGTGAAAGAGCAGCTTCTGATCTATTACAGGATTTGGCAAATCGCAATTTTGGCAATCAAATATTGTGGCAAACAGACCCGGATTGCATTTTACTACGCAATAAATTCCACCATTTAAGTGATATTGAAATCAGATCATTAGGGATATATGCTGGCATGACGGGTGGTGTTATGATGACGAGTGACAAACTGGATGAATTATCTTCAGACAGAATTAATTTATTTACACAATTTGCACGAAAAGAAAAAAGGATCTGCGATTTTCCACTGCTGGGGAGATCAAATGAATTCTCTGAAACCGATTATGATCCAATCATTGTTCAGATTCAATACCGAATTTCAAACCCTGAACATAACCAGCTTTTGTTTATTTTTAATTCCGGAGAGGAACCAGTAAAAAGGATTTTCGATTTAGAAAAACTAAAGGTGCCAAAAACATCAAAACTTATTAATTGGTTAACGGACGATATTGATCATGTGAGGGATAATGAATTATCAATTGAGCTCGAACCCCACGATGGAGTACTGTTTTTAATACAAAGTTAAAACAACAAGAAACATCTTTCACAAAGACGAATAAAATTCCATTCGATCCGAGAAGCCTCATTCGTTCATTCGTTATCGAATTCGTTGACGGCGATTCCGGAGTATCCATTTTTATATCAAGTTTTATTTAGTTGCAGATGTATTTCACGCTGGTCTAGATGAGACAAAACTCTACTTATTAAGAAATTAAAAATCAATTTATTCCATTTTATTGTTATTATTGTTCTACTTACAAAAAAATTGAATAGGATGAACTATGAGCAAACCAAAAGTATTTATCACCCGTCGCATTCCAGACGCAGGCTTGAACCTGATCTATGAAGAATGTCAAGTTGATTTGTGGGACCAGGATCTACCCCCTTCAAAAGAGGAGCTCTTACAACACGTACCTGGTGTGGATGGAATCCTGTCCTTATTGTCTGATCCCATAGATTCAGAAGTCATTCAGGTAGCTGGAAAAAATTTAAGAGTTATCAGCAATTATGCCGTTGGATATAACAATATTGATATCCAGGAAGCCACCCGACGAAAAATTGCAGTAGGCAACACCCCCGGCGTATTAACCGAAGCGACAGCAGATTTTGCCTTCGCTCTGATGATGAGTGCTGGTCGCCGCGTGGTGGAAGCAGAAAAATATGTGCGGGCTGGAAATTGGAAAACCTGGGGTCCATCCACATTATTGGGGGTTGACTTTGCTGGTGCCACACTGGGTATCATCGGATTTGGTCGAATTGGCAAGTCGATGGCACGAAGAGCAACTGGCTTTGGTATGCGC
>JACZIY010000422.1 GCA_014860845.1 Anaerolineaceae bacterium | reverse complement strand
GGATAAAACAAGTCCTATTATTGGAGAGTTATGAGATTAAATTGCTTGTGTCTAAGGCGGGGTTTTTTATAGCCGTCGCCTGAGATAAACAGATTTTAGACAGTCATCTATGTCAGGTAGCGGTTTCAAGCCCCGCTCTTTTTTACTTAATCACCTGATAAACAGATGGCTGTATTTTTTTAAAACATAGGAGAAATTAATGAGAATTGCAAATAATGTTACAGAATTAATTGGAAATACCCCTTTGGTTCGGCTCAATCGTTTGACCAAAGGTTTAAATGCAGAAGTTTTGGCAAAATTAGAGTATTTCAACCCTGCCCATTCAGTTAAAGATCGGATTGGAGTGGCGATGATTGATGCAGCTGAGCTAGCCGGATTGATCGACAAGAATTCAATTATTGTTGAACCGACCAGTGGCAATACTGGAATCGCATTGGCCTTCGTTTGTGCTGCCCGTGGTTATAAATCTATTATTATCATGCCAGACACGATGTCCAAAGAGCGGCGCATGTTACTGCGAGCCTTTGGAGCAGAATTGATCTTAACGCCCGGAAGTGAAGGAATGCCAGGCGCAATTGCAAAAGCAAATGAATTAGCCAAAAATGATCCACGCATTTTTATACCGCAACAGTTTCAAAATCCTGCTAATCCAGAGATTCATCGGAAAACGACTGCTGTTGAAATCATTAATGATACTGATGGTCAACTCGATTATTTTGTATCCGGAGTTGGTACCGGAGGTACTATCACAGGTGTTGGTGAAGCTTTAAAAAGACACAATCCTGAAATAAAAGTGATAGCAGTTGAACCATCGGAATCAGCAGTGTTGTCAGGTGGTGAAAAAGGTAAACACCCAATTATGGGTATTGGTGCAGGTTTCATCCCGGATGTGCTCAATACCAGTATTTATGATGAAATCATTCAGGTATCCGGACCAGATGCCTTCGACATTGCTCGAAAAATGGCATCTCAGGAAGGTCTTCTGGTGGGCATTTCCTCCGGAGCCGCAACCTGGGCAGGTTTACAAATTGCAAAACGGCGTGAAGCATCTGGAAAACGAATTGTGGTCATCATTCCATCTTTCGGCGAACGATATTTGAGCACACCTTTATTTGAAAATTTACAGGATTAGGGAAAAAATGAATAATTTTATTAAAATATTAAAATCGGATCTGGACTCCGTGTTAAGCCGTGATCCTGCAGCCCGGAATAGACTTGAGATTATCCTGCTTTATTCTGGATTGCATGCTGTCTGGTCTCACCGAATCGCTCATTGGTTCTGGACCCATAAACTTTACTTAATTGCCAGAGGAATATCACAACTCTCCAGATTCCTGACAGGTATTGAAATACATCCTGGGGCGAAAATTGGAAACGGGTTTTTTATTGATCATGGAATGGGCGTCGTGATTGGAGAAACAGCTGAAGTCGGTGAGAATGTGACGCTGTATCATGGAGTCACGTTAGGCGGTGTCAGTACTGAAAAGGGAAAACGACACCCAACCATTTTGGACAATGTGGTCATTGGAGCTGGGGCAAAGGTGTTAGGGGCGATTGAAATTGGCAAAAGTAGTCGTGTAGGAGCGAATGCAGTAGTGGTCAACCCGGTACCAGAGAATTCCGTGGTGGTTGGTGTGCCCGGACAAATCGTAAAACGTTCCAACCAGGTAATCAGTACGAAACCAGACCTCCATCACGACTTATTGCCCGATACGATTGGAAAAACCATTGAAACCATCCTGGAACGCATGCAGAAAATGGAATCCAGAGTTGATCTATTTACCCAATCTCATCCAATGCTATCAACCCCGGAAAACGGCAATGGGAAAGAAAAAGCGAACATACACGCGCCAGTGGGTGGCATCTGGCAAGGAGAAGACTTCTCGATTTGATCCTCTAGGGTTTTATTTTTGAATAAAACCTCTAAAAGCGACAAAAATTAATCCCATCAGGCAAATAATTGCCATTCCCCAACCAATTTTTTGGCGTAGGTTTTTTTCCATTCCGTAAATCGAAAAAGGTGGTTTTGGCGTCGGTGATGGGGTAGGTGTAATGGTTGCAGACGGTTGCGGTGTAATGGGTGTTAGACTGGGTGTAATTGTTCTGGTCGAAGGTATGGACGTATTTGTGATGGTTGGTGAGAGAGTAGGTGTCGGTGCGATTTGCACAACCAGACGTTCACCAACAAAAATCACCGGTGTTGGTAAAAGATTATTCCATTGGATGATTTCAGCAATCGTGACATTATAGGCAATTGCAATTGACCAGAGCGACTGGCCATCCAATACCTCGTGAATGATCGATCCATCTAATTGCGGAGTTGCTGTCATCACATCACTGACGAGATTTGGATCGGGTGTAATTTGGTAGTTGATTGTTGGTTGAGCAGCTAATCCAGTCTGGATTTCCTGAACCTGTAACACATAATAGACCATGTCATCCTTGATCGCTACCCCTGCGCCAACTTTTCCAAAAGGGTATCCTACTATGGTGTTCCAGTTTGTTGAATCCGTCCACATCGAAAATACGACTACCTGGACTGTCAAATTGGATCCCCCGGCAATATTTTCCAGAAACCCCAAACTACTCAGGGTGGAACCGTCAGCTCGATTATGAGTCACCTGTCCAACACCTGCCATGTAATCGGCTTGTTGTTGAGCAGAAGCCATTAATGCATCATCAATTTCAAGAGCTGTCAGCGAATTATTCAATCGAACACTGTTTACCGCATTAATTAAATCTGTGTCAGAACTGGATTGGGCTTGAATAAGCCGTTCAGGCCGTATAAATGTGACAACCCCGATCAGGAAAGATAAAAAAATTAAAATAAAAATTCGACGCATTGTTGGGTATTATAACCGATGCATCGAATTCTTACTTTTTTTGGGGTTTGATCAGGACAGAGATCTTTCTTGAAAATTTGTGCCCATAGCCTCAGCTATTAACAAGAAATCACTTGCTGAAACCATACCAATGACCAGGCCATTTCCATCTATCACCGGTAAATGGTGAATATGTTTTTCCCGCATGAGCATAGCGCATTCTTTTATTGATAAATCTTGTTGCACAGAAACGATTGGTGAAGACATGATATCTTTAACTGTTAATTCTTTTGGATTTCGATTTTCTGCAACGATTTTATCGCTGATATCCCTTGATGTAATAATCCCATACTCAGGATTTTTATCACTTTTTCTAACCAAAACACTATTGATATACCGGCGACGCATAATACTCAGAATTTCGTATACCGTTTGATCTGGATCCACAAAAACAACCAGATCCATCATCCAATCTTTTACGGTAAGTTTTTCATGCATTTTTAAAATTCTCCTTTCCAATAATTATGACACAATTGAACTGATAATTACTATTAGTATATAGAATCGTGTGTCAGAAAATCAAGTTATTACCTGGTAGAAAATCACCATTTCCATTGATTTAAGTACTCAAATAATGAATAAGCAGTCATATCTAATTGTAATGGAGTGATAGAAACAAAACCCTCTTTCAAAGCACCATAATCTGTACCCAACTCTGGAACACCATGCGGGAATTCCCCGCCAATCCAATAATAAGGTACGCCGCGCGGATCGTCTCGAATGACCAAGGCATCCCGGTATAAACGTAAACCCTGTCGGGTTACTTGAAAGCCCTTTATTTCTTCCAACTTCAAATATGGAACATTAATGCTCAATATGGTTTTTGCGGGTAACCCATGATTAATTACTTGTTGACATACCGATATGGCAACATTACCTGCAGTTGAATAGTCCACATCTCCAGGATGATTTTCAGGCGAATCCAATGAAAATGCTACAGCAGGCAACCCTGAAATAGCGGCTTCAAAAGCTGCGGTAACAGTGCCAGAGTAGGTAACATCATTCCCAATATTCGCATGCGGATTAATGCCAGATACCACTAAATCAATTTTTTCCTCAATAAAACCCAACAATGCAATTGCAACACAATCAGAGGGAGCGCCATCTGAAGAAAAAGCTGTGACACCATCTATTAAATTTACCTTCCTTACTCTGAGCGGCTTATGGAGTGTTTTCTTGTGTCCGGATACTGACCAATTTTTATCCGGTGCTAAAACCGACACCCTACCCAATTGGGTTAAAGATCTCGCTAATT
>JACZIY010000421.1 GCA_014860845.1 Anaerolineaceae bacterium | reverse complement strand
GTACTCGTTTTATCATTTTTGACCTGACTGGTAAAATCATTGCATCCGAGCAAAAAGAACACCAACAGATTTACCCACAACCTGGATGGGTGGAGCATAACCCATTGGAAATCTGGCAAAATACGCAGGAGGTGATTTCCAGTACCCTGCAAAAAAGTGGTATTCGCCCGAATGAAATCGCTGCGGTGGGAATTACCAATCAACGTGAAACAGCTGTCATCTGGGAGAAATCTACGGGAAAATCGGTTCATCCTGCCATTGTCTGGCAGGATACAAGAACGGATAAAATTTGTACGCTATTGGCGCAGGAAGGGGGACAGGATCGCTTCCGTTCCAAAACTGGTCTACCGCTGGCGACCTATTTCTCAGGTCCAAAAGTGAAGTGGGTTCTGGATAATTTTCCCGAAATTCGGGAGAGGGCACAGAAAGGTGAAATTCTCTTCGGAAATGTTGACACCTGGTTACTATGGAATCTCACGGGAGGACCGGATAATGGCTTGCATATCACGGATGTGACCAATGCTTCGCGTACGTTGTGTATGAATCTTGAAACCCTGGATTGGGATCCGGAAGTCCTCGAAATTATGGGAATTCCACGTGTGATGCTTCCACAAATCCGTTCATCCAGTGAAGTCTATGGTCAGATCAACCTCGGTCAATTGTCTGGTGTTCCCATTGCCGGCATTTTGGGGGATCAGCAGGCAGCCCTCTTTGGCCAGACCTGTTTTGATGTAGGCGAAGCCAAAAACACCTATGGCACTGGTTGTTTCATGTTATTGAACACGGGCACGAAGATCGTACAATCGGATAATGGTTTGTTAACAACGGTGGGTTATAAAATTGGAGATGCTCCTGCCATCTATGCGCTTGAGGGATCCATCGCAATAACAGGAGCATTGGTACAGTGGTTGCGCGATAATCTCAACATCATTCAGAATTCGAATGAGGTGGAACTACTGGCAAAAACTGTGGATGATAGTGGTGGAATCTACTTTGTGCCGGCGTTCTCCGGCTTATATGCCCCTTATTGGCGCAGTGATGCCCGCGGAGTGATTGTTGGGCTGACACGTTATATCAATAAAGGCCATCTGGCACGCGCAGTATTAGAAGCAACAGCTTACCAGACGCGCGAAGTACTGGATGCAATGAACAAAGACTCGGGTGTTGACCTGAAAGCACTAAAAGTGGATGGCGGCATGGTTTTTAATAATACCTTGATGCAATTTCAGGCAGATATCCTCGGGGTGCCTGTAATTCGCCCAACGGTTGCTGAAACAACTGCGCTGGGTGCTGCATATGCTGCGGGTTTGGCAGTAGGTGTATGGAAGCAGATAGATGATCTTCGCACCAATTGGGGAATGGATGCTATCTGGCGACCGCAGATGAATATTGAGCAACGTGAAAAAATTTATACCGGCTGGAAGAAAGCAGTTACCCGTACCTTTGATTGGGTTGAATAATAGTGAGATTTTTATGGATATGATATGATTGTGAAAAAAAATTCAATGGAGCAAACCATATGGATAAACCTCAAGCGATTGTGATCGGAGCTGGATTCACCGGGGTGGCGGTCGCTTATGATCTGGCACAGCGCGGGTTGAAGGTCACAGTTTTGGAACGGGGACCACTTGTCAATGGCACT
>JACZIY010000420.1 GCA_014860845.1 Anaerolineaceae bacterium | reverse complement strand
AATTCTGGAATCTGGATGGGGTGGAGATAAATCCGGAAGATACCGAAAGCCAAACCAATCAATCCGATAATAATCCAGACTGGGTTACAAATTTTGTGGATCCAGTTAATTCATACATTGAGAATCGCACACCTGATATCGAAGATAATTTTGACACTGCTTCCAGTAACTGGGTATTAACAGTTGATTATATTTCATTTTGGAAAAAATCCTTTGAAGAAGGGGAAATGATCATTACCGGGGAAGCAAAAAACACCTTAGCAACTTATTTTGATTATGTTGCAGAGGTGGAAATTAAAAGAGTGAGTGGTACTGGTTGGCAGGGTATTGGTTGGAATAATGGATCTGAAGGTCGTTGTAGATTCGAGGTTCATAGTGACCAAAATGTCGAAATTTGGTGTCAAGAAAATTTACAAGATAAAAGAATAATAACGAAAACCCTTGATAGAATACAAAACCTTCTCAAATTTAAAGTGATCGTAAAAAATGGTTCCATGGCTTTTTATTTAAATGATGAATTGCTTGGTCATTATGAAAATGAACAATATCGCTTGTATAGAAATTTTCCACCCACGTTTTTTGTGGGTACCAGCCCTGATAGTCAACAAGATGCAAATACTGCAGGAATTGATAATTTCAAGGTTTGGAATATTACTGGTTTAGAAATTCCATGAGGAGTACAGTTTTTCAAAATGACAAATAATCCCTTTACCTACGGCAACCCCATCCGCATCCCGGAGCGTTTCTTCGGTCGCACGGAGGAATTGCGCCAGATTGTCAACCGCTTACGTTCCAGCGCGCATGAAAGCACCTCAATAGTGGGTGAACGCCGCATAGGCAAGACCTCGCTGCTCAAACATCTGGATAATCAATCAGTTGCCGAGGGTTTGGGACTGTCTGCGGAAGAATTCTGCATCATCTATATGGATTTTCAAGGCCTGACGGACATCACCCCTGAGCGCTTCTGGCAGCGCATTTTGCAGAAGATGGAACGAGCTATCTGTTTGCCGGATATTGTGCCCGAGATCAAAGAATTGCGCAGCCAGCAGAATTTTGATTTGTTCGACCTCGAGGATCTGTTCGCGACGATTGCCGATAGTGGTTTAACCATGGTGTTGCTGCTGGACGAGTTCGAATATGTGACCCAGAACACTAATTTTGGATCTGACTTTTTTGGCGGATTACGCACCCTGGCCATCCATCACAATCTGCCGTTGATCACTGCCACTCGCCGCGAACTGGTGGATTTGTGTCACTCCAATGAATTAAAAGGGTCACCATTTTTTAATATATTTGCCAATATTGTCCTGCGTCCTTTCAGCCGCAGCGAAGTAAAAGAACTTTTGAATGGTTATCTTGAAGGAACTGACATTTCCTTCACAGATCAAGAAACCGAATTGGTATTAAGTTTAGGTGGCGGTTACCCCTTTTTCTCCCAAATGGCAGCATATTATTTATTTGAAGCAAAACTGAACAAATTGTCAGATGATGCACTCATCAGAGATGTATGTCACCAATTTGATGCACAATCAGATCCACATTATGAGTATATGTGGAATCACAGTAATGAGAGTGAGAAAATCATCCTGCTTTCATTGATTTCACTTCAGAAACAAACCATTCAGGATAAGAAATCTGCCACTTTGGAGAATTTGGCTGC
>JACZIY010000419.1 GCA_014860845.1 Anaerolineaceae bacterium | reverse complement strand
GTATTCACGTCCAGATCATTGGTCGGCTCATCCAGCAGAATGACATTCGCTCCGAGTTTGAGCACTTTAGCCAGGTGCACGCGATTGCGCTCGCCACCTGATAGCATATTGACCTGTTTCTGTTGATCCGATCCGGTGAAGTTGAACGACGCCACATAAGCACGTGAATTGATCTTGCGGGTTCCCAATGTAAGCGTATCCACACCTTCACTGATCTCCTGCCAGATGTTATTTTCACCGTTCAGGGAATCACGGCTCTGGTCAACATAGGCCAGGTTGACGGTTTCACCAATGCGGATCGATCCGCTATCGGGCTCTTCCTGACCGGTGATCATGCGTAGCAACGTGGTCTTGCCAGCACCGTTCGGACCAATCACACCCACAATGCTACCGGGTGGGATGGCGGCTGTAAAGTTATCGATCAACAATCGTTCACCATAGGCCTTGTTGAGATTTTTGAACTCAAAAACCACATTGCCCAGGCGTTCACCCGGTGGAATGTAGATTTCCTGCTCGCCACGATACTGGTCAACTTCCTGGCTGAGCAGGCGTTCATAGGCGGTAACACGTGCCTTGCCTTTTGATTGGCGCGCTTTGGGAGACATGCGAATCCATTCCAGTTCGCGCTGCAGGGTACGTTGGCGTTTGGACTCGGATTTTTCCTCCACTGCCAGGCGATCCTGTTTCTGTTCCAGCCAGGAGGTATAATTGCCTCGCCAGGGGATTCCATGGCCGCGATCCAGCTCCAGGATCCAGCCAGCAACATTATCCAGAAAATAACGATCATGTGTGACAGCGATGACCGTACCGCGATATTGCTGCAGGTGATGTTCCAACCAGGCAACGGATTCGGCATCCAGGTGATTGGTAGGCTCGTCCAGCAGCAAGATGTCAGGCTCGGTCAGCAACAGACGGGTGAGTGCCACACGACGACGTTCACCGCCAGAGAGTACTTTGACGGGTGTATCGCCAGGAGGGCAGCGCAGGGCATCCATGGCCATTTGCAAGCGGCTATCCAACGTCCAGGCCTCCACCCGATCAAGTTCCTCCTGCAGGCGTCCCTGCTTCGCGATCAGCGCATCGAAGTCGGCATCCGGCTCGGCAAACTGGTTGTTGATTTCATCAAACTCTTTTAATTTCCTGATGATGGGGGTAACCGCCTCTTCCACCACTTCTTTGACGGTTTTGTTATTATC
The DNA here is from genome assembly GCA_014860845.1 of Anaerolineaceae bacterium. The sequence goes on along the minus strand of JACZIY010000419.1, from coordinate 6,180 downwards.
TAAATCGGGTTCCTGATCCAGCATGCCAATGGTATAGCCTTTGGAAAAAGTTACCTCTCCTATATAGTCCTGATCCTTGCCAGCGATGATGCGCAGCAGCGTACTCTTGCCCGCTCCATTCAAGCCCAGGACGCCGATTTTGGCGCCGTAATAAAACCCGAGCGAAATGTCGCGCAGAATCTGGCGATTGCTGGGTGGGACGACTTTGCCCACTCGCACCATGGAGAAAATTACCTGTTGATCGTTCATACTCTCACCTCAAATTGGAACCCAAAGTTTTCTGTTTACCTGTTGTTTGTACAGGTAGTTGCCGGGTGATCAGGAATCTGTTCACCCGGCTCAGGGTTTCATTTTACCTGAAGTGGTTGGTTTTATGTAAACTTGCTGAAGTTTACTTAACCGTCAGCGCCTGCCTGAGCAAATCCTCCAGGTTGAGCGTCGGGTCAGCTGCCAGCGTCAGCTTCCAGGATGGATGCAACTGATCCAGCAAATATGCCTGCGCCATCCCCGAGTAGTAGAAGCGACCATCCCCTTCGTCGTTTGCCATGCGAGATATCTGGTCCAATTCTCTGCTCCAGCGATTATCGAAGGTTTGATACTCCTTAAATTTGCGATCGCTTTGCATATCCGCCAGCGGTTGGTACTGCTCATCCGTGGCTGCCAAACGCCAGGTTTCCAGTTCAGTGTAACGTGCCATGCCTTCCACCCATTCCCGTTGATTCTCATAGCGAATCAAATCAGCTGATAGTTTCATGTTTTTCCGGCGGGCATCACGTAGGTCAAGGAATTGCTGTGCCAGCTGCCGGATCTCTTCCTTATCTTGCGACTTCAGGGCAGCTTTTAATACATCAAGTTCCTGCTGCCAGGCATCGATACCTGCCTGATTTTCCCAGGGGTACTGGTCAACCAGACGGATTCCATCCCACTCTGCCGCTTCAAAACGTGATTGCGCCCAGACTGCCTGAAACGCGTGAAAGCTCTCATGCTGGATCATGGAGAGGTAGGTATCGCTGTTCGGGAAGAATATGGAAGCTACCAATGAATACGGAAAAACGGGTTTTAAAAAACCTGGCAAATCCTTGCGAAACTGATTCATCAGACCCAACCGAAACCAATCAGCTGAAGGCAGGCTGCCTACATAGATATCTCCCACACGTACAGTAAATGCATCTGGTTCCTGCTTGGGATCATATCCGGTTCGAAAGTAAATTTCCTGCGGGTATGCTTCCAGAGGTGGCATGGTTTTCCAGTCTCCACCGCGAGTCAGTTCCTGCGGGACTTTAACCCAACCTGTTTGTGGGTTAGCGATACTAATCAGAAAGGCATTCTCTTCATTATAGATAAGGGCTGGTATCTCTACAGTTCCAAAGCCCGGAAAAACCTGATCCCCCAGTTCCTGTCGTAAATGCTGGGCTTCCAGCACTCGGGCAATATCCTCATCCGCTAATTGATCGGGATGGATGGTCTGACTGGGTACAAATAAGTTGATGACAGCAAAGAGAGAAACCACACCCAGGCATAACCCCAATAAACTCAAAATCAGTATTAATCCCCATTTTCTTTTTTTTCTATTCATGTCCATAACTCCTCGATTGTAAGTATAAAAAAATCCCAACCAAAAGGCAACCTGCGATCAGCCGGGGTAAGACCTGGCCAGAAGATGGATTTGGAAAATAGCCAGATGGTGAATGTCCAATCAATCAGGGGCAAGAATCGTACAGATGTGATATAAAATAAGCTTGCAAAGGAATAATCATATGACAAAAGACAAACCATTAATTCTGGTCACCAATGACGATGGAATCGCATCCCCTGGTATTCATGCAGCTGCCCGCGCATTGGCTCCCCTGGGCGAGGTGGTACTGGTGGCCCCACGCGAACAAAACTCTTCCACCGGTCGCAGCCATCCACTGACGACTGACGGTTTGATTGAAGAAGTAGAATGTTGCCTGGATGTTGGCAGTTTCAAAGCCTATGCAGTCGGCGGTACACCAGCACAGTGTGTGCTGAATGCGTTGTTTAAGATCCTGCCACGCAAACCAGACCTGGCAATTTCCGGGATTAATTACGGCGAAAATTTTGGCACCGGGATCACCATCTCCGGTACCGTTGGAGCAGCCCTGGAAGCTGCCAGCTTTCGTATCCCCACCATCGCAGCCTCCCTGCAACTGCAAAATATTGATGATTTTGACAAGCACGATCCAGACATCGATTTCTCGATCGCTGCTTATTTCACCCACAAATTCGCAAAAATGTTGCTGGAAACCGCATTGCCCGCTGGTGTCGACCTGCTTAAGCTGGAAGTTCCCGTCCACGCAACTGTGGATACACCCTGGCGTATGACCCGTTTATCGCGCCACATGTATTATGTTCCCTTTTTTGATCCCAACCTAGGCTGGCAGGAAAAAGGCCGGATTGGATTCAAAGTCAATGTCACCAAAGAGGATGTCACCCCGGATAGCGATATCTATGCGGTGGTTTACGATCATCAAGTATCTGTTACGCCACTGACCATCGACATGACCGCCCCGATCGACATACAGGGATGGGAACAGCAATTACGCCAGAACGGTTATTCAAGCTAATTGATAAAAAATGCCCTGGAAATCAGGGCATTTTTGTGATCTATTTTCTCTTATAGCGGATCTTTATCTCTGAAGGATGATTGGCTCCGGCTCCCTGTACCACCCGAATATCCTGACTGAGCAATTCCAGATCGAAAGTCTGCAGCAGGCGCGCTGTGATAAGGGTCATCTCATTCTTGGCAAAGTTCATGCCGGTGCATTTATGGATGCCACCGCCAAAACCTACCAAAGCGAAGGCGTTCTTACCCTCTCCGCGTTCTGGCGACCAGCGTAACGGGTCATAATCGTCGGGATTTTTGAAGACTTCCGGCAGAAAATGCGAATTGGCTGCATTGACGATTACCTGCCAGCCTACCGGTAAGTGATAGCCACCCAGATCGAGCGGTTGTTCCACCGTGCGCATCTGCAGGTCTGCGGACGGACGCATGCGGGTGGTTTCTTCAATCGCCCAGGCAATATGTTCCAATTGGTTGATAACCTCCTGCGTGATCTCAGTACCCGTGGGTACCTTCTGACTCAGTTCACCCTCGACCAGCTCGAGATAATCCGGATTCTGGAGAATCTGTGCGACAGTCCAGGCAGCCTGCCCAGCGGTAGTCTCATGCCCGGCAAACAGTAATCCGGTGAACATATTAACGATCGTCTGATCTTCCATCACGGTGCCATCTTTCAAGGGGGTTTGTAACAGGGTGCTGATCAGATCATCATATTGGTCCGGATGCTGACGACGCTTTTCAATCATTTCGTGAAAGATCTTATTGATGGCCGCTTTGGCTTTGTCACGCCGTCTGAACTTGGGCAGGGGCAGGTTGGGCGGTAGAATTGGATCGAGCGAGCGGCTGATATCCAGATACAGATCCCAGAATCCAGTCCCCAACTCCTGCTGATATTGCGGACCAATCAGAGCATGCCCGGCAACAAACTGCGCCAGGCGCAGCATCTCAGCTGAAAGATCCATGACACCGGAATCTCCGAGACCATCGATCCAGCCTTGAATCTCAATATTCATTGCCTGAATATAGCCAGCCATGCGCTCGCGGCGAAAAACTTCCTGTAATACAGGGCGCTGATCGTAGTAGGCTTCTTTGCTCGCAGTGAAGAGTACCTCACCCAGGGAAGCTTTCAAAAATTGATACGCATCCTGCATATTAAGGGTTTTATCGGTCTGTGTGTACACCAGTTTATTGTTTTCGGCGCCACTCACAACCGCTGCAAAGCGCGGTCCCAGTTTGATGGCGAACACATCACCGTGTTCGCGATATCCTCGTTTAAAAAGTCTCTCTCGATCCCTCATCATCTCCAGGGCATGACCCAGGACTGGCAACCCGCCAGAAACAACAGGGGGTGTGTTTTCAGACATTTACTTCTCCTTTTTTACCAACCATTCAATTCCCAATAACTGATTTAATTGTACCGAATTTGTGAATTTTTTCATTATTTTTTACAATGTCTATCATCCCAGATCTGATTTATAAACTTTCAAATTGTGAAGATCGGAGCAATCAGGTCAAATATCACGCAATAATATGACGAATGACAACAAATTTTGCGGTATAAATAAGCGCGATGGAAAAAACCGCAACAACACGGTTTAACCTTAACAAATTTCGTTTCTTCGATTTCTGGTTCTCCTGAGGATTGGGATATGCCACTGTTTGGAATTGGGTGACAGACAGAGGCGAGAAAGACCCTTGTTTGTTAGCAAAGCAGATAAACAATGCCGACAACAAATAAGGGTTTTTTCTTTTAAACCACTGCTTTTCTCGCAGGTAATTTTGTCGGATAAATATCCGACAAAATTACCTGCACCACCACCATGTGAATGATTATTGTAGAATCTGGCGGGAATGGTAGCCAGGCACCATGGTGAAGAGAATTTCATCCACTTCCATACGCGCCAATTGGGTAACTTCTTCGACTGCATCCGGATTACCACTGGCGACAATGGATACCAGGTTAAAACGCCCCCGATCGGGTGAACTCTGAGCCAGTGTAATGGTCGTTGCCGAAATGGTGGAAGTTAACACCTGCCAGACCACCGCAGCGGTGACCGGGTGGAGTTTACAAACCATCGTCAACCACTCCTGCGGAATTTGGGGGGGCTGCCGAAATTTTATGTCTTCGAAGTTGTAATCAAAATCAAATTCTGGCATTTCTATTCAACCAATTCTGTACCATTTTCGCGCACAAGCAACACTATTGAGGTAGTTTGTTTTATTTCCACTGTTCAATGTTAAGAATTATTCACCCTCAATGGCATTAAGGATACCATAAATTGATCCTTTAATCACCTGGTGAAAAGGAAAAATTAAGCATCCCGGCGCATGGTGAAGAAGCGATAAACCAACAAAACCCCGCTACCCCAGGCAAACAGGAAGCCAAAAATCATACTCACAAACATCAACAGCGTGGTTTTCACAGGTAATTGTCTAGATTCTGCATTCATTGTCATCTTTATCCTTCACGTTGATATACGAAAGAATCACCTTTTGGTTTCAGATCATTTTCACCAGAAATTCTAGAATTCCAGCTTCTGAATTTTCCAGATCGAGAGCAGTACGAAAACCAGACTGAGCAAAAAAGTTATGCCTACTGGTAACCAAAGAATTCCAGGAATCGACAAAGGTCCTTCATTGGCCACACCGGCCATAATTTGGGAGAGTCCGAAGGGGGTGAAGTACAACAGCTCCTTGAAAATATTCATCATCAACTGACCACCCAATAACCCGGCCAGGGTAATTGCCAGAACCATGGAACGTTTTTCGGCAAAAACACCCACCATCAGGCTCAAACTCAGATAAAAGAAATTGTGGATGATTAAAATCACAAAGGCAGTCAGAACGCCGGGAACATTCAAACCGGGATTTTTACTCCATAACAAACTAAAAGCGATCAAAAATGGAATAACCATCATCAGAAGCAGGATGGATAGACCATTGTTAAATAGCTTGCTCAGGTAAAATGCTGCCCGGGAAGCTGGCTTGGAGAGCACCCAGGCTGCTGTTCCACTGGTTTTCTCACCAATCACTTCGTCCTGCGTCACGATGATAATACCTAATCCAATCCCCAAACTGGCAATCCCGAAGAGAGCTTCCACAGCGGTCGTAAACACCTCTGAATCTGTCAAAGGTTGACCGGAAAGTTTCGCTGCTTGCGGAACACCTACCAGAATAAAGAGTAAGAATCCATCAATCAAAACAAGCCAGATCAACAATTGTATCCACCAACGGCGCGTTTTAAACCATTCACCGTTTTCTTTGCGCATCAGATTGCGCAATCCCATCTTCCATCCACGGGTTTCTTCCAATTGAAATGCTTGATTGGCTGCCATTATGCTACTCCTTCCACCAGACTCAAAAAGACCTCTTCCAAATTCTGTTTATTACGACTGAACTCTAACACAATCAGATTTTCATCCGATAACACTTCCCTTAACATGGCTCTTTCAGCCATTTCTTCATCCTTGACCATGATCGTCATGGCAGTTTTGCCATTCTGATGTCCAATCACGATATCCTGTACCCAGGAAAAAGATTGTAAATGTTGTTGAGCCCGGCTGGCATCTCCCTTGAGAACCAGACGGTAATTTAATCCC
>JACZIY010000418.1 GCA_014860845.1 Anaerolineaceae bacterium | reverse complement strand
TGATCATTAAACCAGGGATGCACAAGGCATACACCAACCAGCCATACTTCAAAGTGTAGCTTTCAAAAAAGTGTTTTCGTACAGCAAAATGGATGATCAGAACAACCTGATAAAAAAACGCCCAGAGGACAAACAATAAATCCAGTTGATCGTGGTTTTGCAAAGGTTCACCTCCTGAGATAATATTCGCTTACTGGCTTTGAACCGTCTGAGAAGCAATTACTACCGGAATGTTCTTTGTTTGCTCCAGCATTCGTCCAAAAGTTTGCGATTCTTCTGTTTGACTCTCCAGTACGTTTAATGCCCAGCGATAACTCACCGATTGGTAAAGCAATTCCACCTGAACCGTAAATGGTCCAGACGCACCCTCGGTCTGTATCTGGTAGGTGATTGAATCACTCCCACCGGTGAAGGACGAATCTTGCATGGCTTCCCCGATGACTGAGGAAACAGGTGGTGGATTTTGTTTATCGAATCCGGAAGGTAATAGGCGGTTATCCTTGAGGTAGCCGGTGGCAAGCATTTGAAAGGTCGTCACCTCACCTGCAACGTTTTTCATGATCGGTTCATAAATCTGAACCTGATCAGGGGCTGAAATCAACTCATAGTGAGGTTCGAAAACCTCAGGATTTTCATCGTTCGCATTACCGAGGATTTCGCCAGTCTCCTCATATCCACCGGACTCAAAAATTACCTTTCCCTGAGCGTCGCTGACAGTTACATGCAGCCATGTTCGCCGCGATGGGAAAGAGGTCGGAAATTTGTGTCCGGTCAACACGTCAATAGCCACTTCAAAACTGAGCGTATCATCCGTCAGTTCAAGCGCTGAAACAGCTAACGAAGCTGTTTGATTCTGCAAAGAATCCTCGGTCCGCGCGTTGTGTTGATCAAGCGCAGCAATACTGCCCGGGAACCCTAACTCTTCGCTGAACTCCCCAAACAGATTAAGCATAAATACATTGCCCCCGGTAAACGTGTGACGGGCAAACGGTTCATAAAGATTTTCTGGCGTTATATTGGAGATAGGCGCTGCACCCTCTGCAGATGGCATATGGCAATCCTGGCAGGAGGATTCGTCAGCAAAGTCAGAAACCAACCATTCACTGTAAGGAGTCTGTTCGTAAAAAAGTTCATCCCCACTGCTCAGGGAGGAATCTTCTTTGATATAGTTCAAGTAAAGTTCGTGACAGGTCGCACACACCGCTGATTCGCGTACATGTTCACTTTGCACAGCCGAATATCCCGATGCAGATTTCATTATATTAACATTCTGCTCACTGATGGGAAAAGCACCATAAATGAAACGTTCACTCGCCGAAAGGTCAAGATCTATAGCAAGATCGCTGCTATGACGATAATCATCCGCTGGGTTTTCGGGGATCTGATGGCACACAGTACAGGAAACACCATCCACCGCCAGGTCATACAGGGGGTGTTGTGCGGCAAGTATACCCTGCATCCCTAGTAAAATTGTACTTTCCCCGGTGGCATCGTTACTCAAACGCGCCATTGGTGCATGGCAGATGGCGCATTTTTCTTCAATGGCTTCAGCAAATTGAGGGGATTCTTTCGTTTCCATGCGCACACTGGCAAGATAATAGGGATCACGTGCGGCGTTTGCCATGACGCTACTTTGCCATTCGGTGTTAATGGCAACATCGTTTCCGAGGGTATCCTTCATCCCTTGATGGCAGGCAGAACAATTGGAAGACGGTTTAAACAAATCTATTTCCAAAACCGCCACGCTTTCCGGTGTAGTTGCTTGTTCTTGTACACCACAACCAACAAGCGCAATACTAAACAATAAAGTTAACACAACCAGCGCAATACCGTTGCTTATTGTCCTTTTTTCTATGTGGTTCATGTCACCATCCTTTACTATATTGTACACAATTCTTTCAAAATGTTTTTGAAAATAGGATTGCCATCACCCTTTAAGTTGACTTTGATCAGCACGCAGACTGTTTTATAACCAATATTTTTTAGAAAATTGCAAGTTGAAACCAATTTTTAAAAAAAACCACAAAAGAAATAATTTAATTAAATTTACTATATTGACAAACGATATATCGCGTGATAATATATTGTTATACGATATATCGCAAAGTGATATACAAACAATGGATATATCGATCGCTTCAATCGTCAAACGATATTGGATGGATATGAAAAATGAATAAAACCTACCAAAAATATTTACCACTCACTGAATCAACTGCCTACATTCTGCTGGCACTGAGAGAGCCGTTGCATGGTTATGGGGTTATGCAAAAGGTGGAGATCATGAGCGAAAAAACGGTGAAAATTGGACCCGGCACCCTGTATGGGGCATTTTCCACCCTGGAATCGGAAGGATTGATCACCAAAGCGGGTGAGGAAGACCGCCGCAAATTATATGTCATAACGTCCAAAGGACAGGAAGTAATCAAAGAACATATTCGCCGCATTGAAATCCTGGTTAAGAATGGTTCGATGTCTGGAAATGGAGATTAGGAGTTAAAATGACAACAATTAAGAAATTTCATTGGTTTTGGGCCTGGGATGATGAAAAAGAAGAAGCCTGGCTGCGTGAAATGTCTCAACAAGGGTGGCATTTATTATCTTATCAATTTCCCAGCAATTACACCTTTGAACAAGGAAAACCTGCTGATTATGTCTACCGACTGGATTACTTTATTGATCGAAAAGACAGGGAAAATTATTTACAGCTATTTCGTGATGCTGGCTGGGATCATTTGGGAGAAATGGGGGGCTGGCAATATTTTCGTAACCGAACAATCAATGGGGAGGCCCCTGAAATTTACAGTGATAATGAATCAAAGAAAAAGAAATATCAACGGATTCTGTTGTTTCTTGTTATTTTCTTGCCTATTTACTCAAATGCTCTCTTTATGACCAATCGAAGTTCAAATATTTTTATACAAATAATCACATTCGTGATGTTTGTTTTAATGTTAATCTATATTTATGCAATGTTGAGATTATTACGACGCATCACCCA
>JACZIY010000417.1 GCA_014860845.1 Anaerolineaceae bacterium | reverse complement strand
GCTTTTCTCTGTCTGGTCGAAACTGACATTTTTTCCCAAAGCCAAATCCATTAAGCCTGAATGAGTTGAAAAATTTTTATCTGTCAGAACGGGTAGAACAATTGATTTTTGAAATTTTGAATTCATGAAACCTCTGATATGCACCCCTTATTATAGCTGCATGGTACCAGAAAATTAAACAATTCCTCTGCCTTTTCCCTAAAAATTAGCGGTTACTTTATTTGTGCCCTATAATCAATTGACACAGATTTACCCCTGAGATACAATCATTTTAATTCAATAACGGTTAAGGTGCACCAAATGCCCGGATGCATGGTGCTCAAATGGGGAAGCTGGTGAAAGTCCAGCGCTGTCCCGCAACGGTAAGTTCACAGGAACAAGCCCGAATACCTGCCTTAATCCGGTTCGATCATTCCTTCGCGGAAAGGGAAGTTGACTCTTAATAAGGGTTTACTTCCCGCCATTTGGCGGGTTTTTCATTCATACAGCCTTTCCGTGAAGAGCGAAAGGCTGGTTCCGTTGTTGCATTCAAATTATTTTCCGAGGAGAAAATCCATATGCAACATTTCACCAAATTTCTATCATTTTTATTGTTATTGGTCATCATGACCGCTCTAGTTCCTGTTGGTTCGGTTCAGGCGCAGACCGATACTGACATCGATTTTTCCAGCACGATTGAATATTTGGAAAGTCAACTTCAGGCTGATGGTGGCTTTCCTGGACTGAGTGAGGTGTCCGATCCTGGTACCACAGCCCGTGCATTAATCGCTTTTCATGCCATTGGTGTGGATCCGGAGCAATTTGTCAGTTCTGAAGGCCTCACCCCGATGGATTATCTTCAAGATACCTATCAAGGGTATATCTTTGATGATAATCAGTTGTTATTTCCTGGCAACGCAGGTTTAATATTGGCAGCATTATCATTCTTCCATTCTGCTCCCGATGATTTACCCTCATTAATTTTGGATACTTTTCAGGAAGATGGCAGTTTCGGTACAGAAGCTGCCAAAGATTGGAATTCAGGCGTGGCGACGGATCTCAGCCAGGCATTGTCAATCCTGGGTCTGGCAGCACATGGCGATCAGGTTCCCACAGCAGCAATTGATTATCTATTGACAAAACAATTGCAGGATGGCACCTGGGATAATGGGTTTGGTTCGGACCCGGATACAACGGCTCTGGTGGTAATAGCTTTACTCGCCAGCGGTCAGGTGGACCAGGAGCATTCCGCCATTCAAGCAGCGCTACAATACTTCAAAGATACTCAATTAGAAAATGCTGGTTGGCGACCCATGTGGGATTCTTCCATGATTAATGTGGATACCACCGGCTGGATCACCCTGGCTTTAGTGAGTGCAGGTGAAGATTTAGACAATTGGCGTGTGGATAACAATTCTCCCAGAGATACGTTGCATTCTGCCATCCAGGAAGATGGAAGCATCGGTGAGAATATCATTAATGTATATTCCACAGTCGAAGCACTGCTGGGGTTTTCTCAAAGCCCATTAATTGAACCACTTGCTCCTGAGAATGTAACTGTAAACAAAGCAGGTCTGGCAGTTACATTACCGGATGGCAGCAGTATCTTGCGTTGTGTGGAATTTTCTGGTGAGAGCATCAGTGGTTTCGAGATATTGGCGAATTCAGGATTGCAATTGGATACCAGTTTTGACCCAGCCAAAGGGAATGCGATCTGTGGTATTGAAGGACAGGGTTGTGAGACTGATAATTGTTTTTGCGGTATGCCCAATTATTGGTCCTACTGGCACCTGGATTCGGAGAATGAAGAATGGGCTTATTCCCAGGTCGGATCCAATACCTATCAGGTGACTGCTGGATTGGTGGATGGTTGGAGTTGGGGTGATCAACCACCCGCACTGGTCAGTTTTGATGAAATTTGTGCCGAGAATCCGCTGCTGTTTTTGCCTGCAGTGGTCAAAGAAGATCAACAACCTACCAATTCGGTCCTTCTCCCGCTGGTGGAGAACGCAGGAGATGCTGAAGATACAAGTTCTGAAACGGTTGAAGCAGACCCTGCTGCAGAAAATAATCTAACCCAATACATGGTTTTTGGTGTTATTGTGTTGGGTCTGATAGTTGTTCTGGTTTTAGTGCTACGAGAAAAACGCAAAGTTTGAAAGAGAAACTACTGACCGGGTTAATTTACTTTTTAACCACCGGGTTGGGTATTTTCGCTTACCTATATCCTCTGCTGGAAACTTCTAATCAGAGAATATTGAGCTCGAACCGCCAGAACGAATTACCCATCATGATGGCGATGATTCTGGCTTTGTGTTCGATCGTTATGATTTATGAAATTCAACAATATCGCCTCAACACCAAACTGATTGCCTTGTTGGGAATCCTGATCGCGATCAATTCAACCCTGCGTTTCATCGACCTGACCCTACCGGTTTTGGGAGGATTCAGTCCGGTTTTCTTTTTAATTTTGATCACTGGATATGTTTTCGGCGGCAGGATGGGTTTCCTGATGGGATCACTGACCATGCTGGTTTCTGCTTTGATTACGGGCGGAGTCGGACCCTGGTTACCGAATCAAATGCTCACTGCTGGTTGGGTTGGGCTATCCGCAGCCCTCGCCAGAAGACTGGTTTTACTCACCCGTCAGGATAAGAAATATGGCGAGTTGATCATCCTGCTGATTTTTGGTTTTCTGTGGGGATATTTGTACGGTGCAATTACCAATTTATGGTTCTGGCCTTTTCTTGCGGGTCCCAGTAATCAGCAATTTGCTCCAGGATCTAGTTTTATAGTGTCTATGCGAAATTACGGGGTGTTTTATCTGGCTACGTCTCTCGTTTGGGATACAACGCGAGCCATTGGCAACATTTTGATAATCCTCTTTTTTGGGAAAGCGACCATTCAAGTGTTGCGGCGTTTTCAAAAGCGCTTTTCTTTCATCCAACTGGGAGAGGAAAACTAACACCATGAATGTGCACACCTACGCCTGGCTGGCATGGTTGATCTCCGGATTGGTCGTGCTGACCACGACCAGAAACCCACTGATCATCCTTCTGGTTGATCTAGTCCTGATCCTCCTCCAGATCTGGATTACACCACCTTCCAGAAAAATCCTTGGAACGACGCTGCGATTCGGACTCTCTGTGCTGGCGCTCTCGACGATTTTGAATATGTTTATCTCGCGCTTTGGAGAAACCATTCTCTTCAGCCTACCCACCAATATCCCGCTGCTGGGTGGCAACTTTACGTTGGAAGCTTTGATCTATGGGTTAACAAACGGATTGATTTTAATCGGAATGTTCACATTGTTCATGATCCTCAACCAGGTTGTCTCTGTTCATTCGCTGGT
>JACZIY010000416.1 GCA_014860845.1 Anaerolineaceae bacterium | reverse complement strand
CGCGATATTTTTGGCGTTGGCTTTAAAACAGCTGACCAGATTGCCCAAAAATTGGGGCTTGCAATGGATTCTCCAGAAAGAATTCAAACCGGGTTGTTGTATGCCCTGGGAAATTTGAGTAATGAGGGACATTGTTTTGCCACCCCGGATCAACTTCTGGCTGAGACAGTTCCTTTACTGGATCTACCAAAGGAGTTATGTTCAGCTCAAATCGTAAACCTGATTGCACAGGAAGCCATTATCGCTGATAAAGAAGTGCTATATCTTCCCCCGTTTTATCATGCTGAAAAAGGTGTTGCCAACAAACTCCTGCGCATCATGCATAGCAGTCTGGATCGGTTGGGAACATTTAAAAAAGTGAACTGGCAATTAGCTTTTTCGGTTCTGGATCGCTCCAGTCAGATTCAATTGACTACCCAACAGAAACTGGCTATCCAGACTGCATTAACCGAAAAGGTAAGTGTCCTTACAGGTGGCCCTGGTACTGGGAAAAGCACCATCACCGGATCCATTATTCAGCTACTAAAAGAACGACATGCATCTGTTTTGTTGGCTGCCCCGACTGGGAGGGCGGCAAAACGTTTAAGCGAAACAACCGGATTGCAGGCAAAAACTATTCATCGATTATTAGAGTTTACACCTTCAGAAGGGGTTAATTTTGCCCGCGATCGCGAGAATCCTCTGGATGCTGATCTGATCATCATCGATGAAACATCCATGGTGGACATTTTGCTGATGAATCATCTGCTCAATGCTGTGGAGGTGGGTTCGCACATCTTATTTGTGGGTGATATGGATCAGCTGCCTTCGGTTGGTGCAGGTAATGTGTTGCGTGATTTGATCGAGAGCAATGTAGTCCCTGTGATTCGACTGGATACGATTTTTCGGCAGGCTGAGGATAGTTATATCATCGTGAATGCGCACAGAATCAATAATGGCGAAATGCCAATATTTACCAAAGATGCGGTGGATTTTTTCCTGTTTGCAGAGACAGATGCCATCAAAGCCGCTGATTGGGTAGTTGATCTGGTCAGTCAACGGGTGCAGAATAAATTTGGATTTGACCCGATTCGGGAAATTCAAGTGCTGACACCTATGCATCGCGGAGCCAGCGGGGTGACTGAGTTGAATGAAAGGTTACAAAATGCTCTCAATCCGGAAGATCCACGAAAAGCGGAAGTCAGGCATGGATCGAGAGTTTTCAGGGTAGGTGATCGGGTGATGCAAATTCGCAATGATTACGATCGCCAGATTTTTAATGGGGATCAGGGAGTGATCGCCAATATTGACACAGAAAATCATATTGTGATGGTCAATTTTGATGAACGACTGATACCTTGCGAGACTATACAATTAGACGAGTTGGTACATGCTTATGCGATCAGCATTCACAAATCGCAGGGATCTGAATTTCCGGTGGTGGTCATCCCTATACTGATGCAGCATTATATGATGTTACAGCGCAATCTGCTTTATACGGCGGTGACACGTGCCAGAAAGCTGGTGGTGATGGTGGGGGATAGAAAATCGATTGCTATGGCAGTACGCAATAATAAAATTGCCTCACGGAATACATTCTTGAAGGAACGATTACAGGTGGAACCTGAAAAAGAAAAAAGCAATACGCTGTGGCAGGTTTAACTGGTTACGCAAACCAACCCAATCCCATTCGGGCCAACATGTGCCCCAACCGCCGGTGTAACCATCTGATAAATGGGCTGGTTATTTTCTGGGATCAGAGAATATGCTTTATGGTATAACCATTTGGCTGCTTCAAGTGCCTGAGTATGAACAACAGACACATGCTCCAAAGGTCCTAAATTGCGCACATAGGTTAACATGCGTTCTAAGGCTTTTCCATTTGTCCTGACTTTTTCAAAAATAGGGATGCCGGCATGGAATGTCATCAGAGGTTTGATTCGAAGCAAGGACCCGATACCCCGCATGGCTAGATTAATCCTGCCACTTAAATGTAAGAACTTTAACGTATCTAATAGAGCATAGACGTAAGTTCGATTTCCAAGATCAGTAACAACTTCTATTATTTCTTTCACGGTAGCACCAGCTTCAGCCATTTTACAGGCAGTTAA